>JBFLWB010000210.1 GCA_040758155.1 Thermodesulfobacteriota bacterium | reverse complement strand
GTGAGATCCGCGGCGGCGGCGGCCGTGACTTCAGAGGCGGCCGCGGCGGCCGTTAACGTTCAGGGTTTCGTTGCTTCTTCCACCGGGCCCGGCGGGGTTTCGGCGACCGCGGGCCCGGCCATCCCTCTCTCATAGTCGATCTGGAACAGCTTCAGCGACCGGGCCTTGCCTTCCTCCACCTCGGCGGGGGCGATCGTCGGCTCAATATACTGCGGACTCGCCGGCTGTTCGACCTTCAGGGGAGTGATGATGGGAAGCCGGACCGATACCGGATCCTTCGGACCCGGCCGCTCGGCCGTGCGCGGCGTCGCGCAGCCGCAAAGAAGCGCGGCCCCGAGGAAGAACACCGCGAAACGGAACCATCCGTTGCCAGCGTTCATGGCGCCTCCTTTTCCCGGGTGCCGCCTGTTCCGCCTATCATTATAGACCTCCCTCCAGTTCAAATCCGTATTCCCGGATTACGACGATGCAATATATCCGGAAGTTTCAGCGGTTACCGCTAACAGGGATCGCTGACGACTGCGTCGTTAATCCTTCGATATCCATGCAGAACATGGCGTGTGAAAAACCGGGGGCACGCGCCATGCATTGATTCGAGGCGACACTTTCGGGAAAGGAGGATCCGCATGAATCCTCGAACCAGGGCGATGGTCATACTCCTGATCGCGGGGGCGGTCCTCCTCATCACCGCGATGCCCGCCGCGGCCTACCCCGACCGGAACGAATGGGACCGCGTGTCCCGCTGGATCCACGATACGAAGGAAGCCGCGCCCGGGGAGAGCTATCTCGAACTCAACGCGTACTTCATCGCCCCCTGCAACGTGAATTTTTCCTCCGGAGCCCTGGCCACGCCTCCGCCTGCGCCCGGAGCCGCGGCCGATGACGGCTTCACCCGGCTCTCCTCCATGCTCGACAGGGGGATCCGCCTGATGCTGAGACTGGTGTCCGCCCATGCCGTCACGGCCCCCGTTCCCGGCGCCGCCTTCCTCCTCGGCGCCGGGGGCCTCTGCCTGTTCGGCCTCCGCAGAAGGGACCGCTCCCAGGCGTAACCCCAGCCGATCCGCAGACTCCCGCGGGAAAAAGTGATCGGCCTGGTGCTGAACCGCGTGATAATGGTTGAATGACCAGGATCGTCGGCTGCGGCTCCTGCGGGGCCCACTTCCGCCTGAATGAAGAGCTGCTCAAGGGCGCGAAGGGAGCGCGGATCCGGTGCCGGAAATGCGGCGGCGCGATCGAGTTCCGGATCGGGGAAACCGCGCCGGAGCCGGTGCCCGCGCCGGAGCCCGCGCCCGCGCTTGCGGCATTGCCGGAGCCCCTTCCGGAACCGGAGCGCGGCGACGATTCGGTCGACAGCGTGTACGAGCATATCCGCCGGCTGTACCCGCCTCCCGCGGCGCCGCCACCGCCTCCCGAAGAACCGCCATTGATCCCGCTGGAGCCGGTCTTCGCGCCACAGGGATTTCCCGCCCGCAAGCGCGGTCTCCGGGTTCCGATCCTCGCCGGCGCCGCGGCGTTCCTCGGGATCGCCCTCGGGGCCGGTTTCCTTCTGCCGAGGGAACCGCATTCCTCCCGGCTGCCCGCCCCCGCCGCCCCGGCGGCCGTTTCGTCGCGGCCGGCGGTAGGACCCTACACGATGTGGGAAAAGAAGGGTTACCTTTCCCCGAGCGGGAAGTATTTCGTGGTTTCCGGGCGCGTCACGAACTCAGGCGGCGTCACGAGCGCGGGAATCCGCGTTCGCGCGGTGCTGAGAGACATCGATAACAACGTGCTCGCGGAAAAGGAGTCGTACGCCGGGAACATGATCGGGCAGGATCGGCTTCCAGGAATGTCGCGGGAGGAGATCGAGGAGCGGCTCGGCAACCGGAACGGCGACATGGACTCGAACCGGGCGATCCCTCCGCGGGAAACGCTGCCGTTCATGATCGTCGTGTTCGATCTTCCCCGCTCGGTCGGTTCCTTCTCCGTCGAAGCGACGGATGCTCCAGCGCCTCTTCGCGCCCCCTGATCTTTCCCTCCAGCGCCGCCTCGCGGATCGCCTGCAACGCTTCCTCCCTCTCCGGCCCCTCCGGAAATCCCATTCGTTGCAAATCGTTTCCGTCAATAAAATAAGGTGTTTTTGAGCAAAGCCTAATGAATCGCTTCAGGTCTTTTCCGCGGACGCCGTCGCATGCGGCCGCCGCGCGGTAAAGGGCGATGAACACGTCGGGATCCTCTTGCCGACGAAGGATCTGCTCGGTCCTCGCCAGCGGGTGCCGCATCGTTTCCGTGCGCCTCAGGGCGCGCAGGTCCGACGCCGCGGAAAGGACCCGGCGGACGTTCGGGAGCCGCAGGCGGCGCGCGGCCGCCTCGGCTTCCCCGAAGTCCAGGTCGAGCAGGAGGTTCGCCAAAAGGAGCGTCGGCGGGACAGGCCCGCGGACGGACCGCGCCAGGGAGGCGAACCGGCAGCGGGCGCGAGCGGTCCCGAGCCGGCGCCGCGCAAGCTCCGGCAGCAGGGCGCGCAGGATGCCGGATCGGCAAAGATCGTCGAGCGTCCCGGCGGGGTCCGCCTGCAGGGAGCGGACGAGCTCGCCCGCGAGCCGCTCCGCGGAAACGGCCGGGAGGAGGGAGGGGGCCAGCGAACGGATGGCGCGCCACGTCCCCGGGTCGATCCGGTAACCCTTCCGCTCGTTCTTCATACGGATCGCGCGCAGCGCCCGCACCGGGTCTTCCCGCAGGCGGTCGCCGGGCGCCCCCACGCAGCGGATCGTCCATCCCGTCAGGTCGGCGATGCCGTCGAACGGGTCGATCAGCTCGCCGGCGAGCCGGTTCCCGCGCGGGAGAAGCACGTACAGAAGGCTGTTGATCGTGAAGTCCCTGCGCGACGCGTCGGCCAGCGCGGAGGCGAAGGGCACCCGCACCGTCGATCCGACCGCGCCGCGCGCCGTCGCGACGTCGACGTAGCGCCCGCTCCAGCGGGTCGCGACGCGGTAGACGGGAAAATGCCTCCCGGCGGGAACCACCTTGCGGATCCCGAGCCGCATCCGGGAAAGGGCGTCCAGCGCCTCGCCGAGCTCTCCATGGGACAGGCCGGAGACCATCACGTCGACGTCGGCCCCCGGCTTCCCGTCGGCGATGTCCCGGAGGAACCCGCCGGCGAGGAAGGCCGCCCCTCCCGCATCGGAAACGGATCGCGTGAGCCGGCGAAGGAAGCGGCTCAAAGGGCGGTCGCGGCGCAGCGCTGCGGCGACCGCCCGCTCGGCCCGGTTCATCGGTTTCCCCTCCGTTCCTTCGGGCGTATAATGGGCGCCATGGTGAAGCGCATAGGCGGCAAGACCATCGAGCTGGTCCTCGGCGACATCGTCCGGCAGAACGTCGAGGCGATCGTCAACGCCGCGAACCCGTCGCTGCTGGGCGGCGGCGGAGTGGACGGCGCGATCCACCGCGCCGGGGGGCCGTCGATCCTCGAGGAGTGCCAGAACATCCGCAACGTGCGCGGCGAATGTCCTCCGGGGGATGCGGTCTTCACTTCCGGCGGCCGCCTTCCGGCGCGGTACGTGATCCACGCCGTGGGCCCCGTCTGGCAGGGCGGGTCGCGCGGAGAGTCCGAGCTGCTGGCGTCCTGCTACCGGAGCGCCCTCCGCATCGCCACGAAGCTGGGGCTGCGCTCCGTGGCCTTCCCGTCGATCAGCACCGGGATCTACGGCTACCCGACGGGCGAGGCGGCTACGGTCGCCCTCCTCGCCGTGTCGTCCTTCCTCGCGTCGGAGCCGGCGGCGCCCGAGGTCGTGCGCTTCGTCCTCTACGACTCCCTCACCTATATGACCTACGCCGGAGCCCTCGACTCCCTGTAGTTGATCAGATGTAACCCTTCTCCTCGAGCGCTCCCAGGATCCGCGCGGCGGAAGTCCCCGGCGCGTCCCGTTCGCCGTCCACCGTCACCTCGGGGCTCAGCGGCTCCTCGTACGGCGCGGAGATCCCCGGGACGTTGGGCGCCGTCCCTTCCGTCCCGCGGCGGTAGATCGTCTTCGGGTCGCGCATGCAGCAGACCTCCAGCGGGCAGCGCACGTACACTTCGAGGAACCGCGGGATAACCGTGCGGGCCCGGTCCCGGTAGCTCCGGAGGTTCGCGGTGGCGTCGACGATCACGGGGACGCCGTGCTCCGTCAGGACTCGGGCCGTGAATCCGAGCGCCGCGTAGAAGATGTCCCGCTCCGCCGTCCCATATGTGGCCTTCGGCGTGATCTCCCGGCGCACGGCGTCGGATTCGAGGACGCGGACATGCACGCCCCTCGCGGCGAGCAGGGCGACGAGCTCCCGGGCGATGGTGGACTTCCCCGAGGCGGGAAGCCCCGTCAGCCACACGGCGAAAGCCGGCTTCCCCTCAGAGCCCACGGAGCATCTCGTTGACCCGCTTCGGATCGAAGCGGGCGGCGTGGAGGACGGCGATCGTGAAGGAGAAGAGCTTCCTGCGCACGTCCTCGTCGAGGGAGGGGTACCAGACGGGGGACGCCATCACGAGGCAGCGGAACGCGAAGAAGGGGGGCGCCGCCTCGAGCACCTCCTCGTCGCCGGTGCGGCAGACGTAGCGGTCCCAGAAACGGAGGAACATCGATTCGAAGGGGCCCGCGAGCCGTCCGTGCGCCTGCAGCGAGGCGAACAGGTAATTGCCCGTGAGCGCGGTGACGTCGTCCGCCGGCTCCCCCCATTCCCCCCGCGAACGGTCGAGCACGGTGAAGTCGGTCCCGTCGCGGAAGAGGATGTTGAAGGGGTGGAAGTCGCCGTGGACCTGCCGGAGCCGGTGGGAGAGCCCCTTCAGTCGCCACCGCCAGGCGACGCAGCGCCGCTCGATCTCCTCGAGGAGGGCGGGGGTGATGAAGCCGTGGCGCGGCGGGTAGCTGTCGGCCAGTCCCATGATGCACTCGCCGTGGCCGACCAGCTCGCGGATCCGGCGGACGTACAGGCCGGGGTCCTCTCCCTTCACCGCGTGGATCTCCGAGAGGTAGTCGCACAGCGCGTCCGCCCGGTCCCGGTCCAGCTCCCGGAACTCGGCGCCGCCCTGGAGCCGCGCGACGTCGTGGATGTAGCCCGTGCCTTCCGCGTGCTCGACCAGCAGGAAGAACTCCTCGGCGCCGCGGACGGACCGCATCTTCCCGTCTCCGTCCAGCGTCCCGACGTCGAGGGCCCGCGCGTGGCGCGGGAGGGAGTTGTACGCGCCGTAGTCCCAGAGAAGCATCTGGGCGCGGTCCGACATGTGCTCGTGGCCGAAGGGGCCGGGGCTGGTCGTCGCGAGGACGGCGGCGCGCGGGGCGCCTCCCACGGTGAATTCGACCTTCACCGGCTTGCCGTACCCGTATTCCTTGGCCGCTCCCGCCGGCTGCTCCCCCAGGGGGACGATCGCCGTGACGCGGGCCTCCCCGCCGAACCGTTCGGAGAGATACCGTTCCAATGACTCCTTCCTGATCCGATGCATCGGGGCGCGGCCTCCTGTTTCGATTCTACCGCGCCCGGGCGACGGCGGGGAGCGGACAGATGCGCGCGGGGTTATAATGGGTAAAAACCGGTCGGAGGTACGGGAACTTGGAGCGGCTGACGTTGGAGATCGGCGGGATGACGTGCCGGCACTGTGCGGCGGCGGTGAAGAAAGCGCTCGAGGCGGTTCCCGGGGTGGGGCGGGCCGATGTGACGCTCGATCCGCCGCGGGCGGGCGTCGAATACGACCCGGCAAGGGCGACGGCGGAAGCCATGGCGAAAGCCGTGGAGGCGGAAGGGTATCGCGCCGCCCCCGCGGCCGGGGAATAAGGAGCGGCCATGTACGACTGGACGGAGGATCTTTCGGTCGGTGTGGAGACGATCGACTCCCAGCACCGGGAGATCTTCCGGGTCTTCAACACGCTGTTGCGCGGCGCGGAGGCGGCGTCGCCGTCGGAGGCCCCCTGGGTGCTGGGCTTCCTCGAGGATTACGTGGTGAACCATTTCGGGCTGGAGGAGCTCTACATGCGGCGCTACTCCTATCCCGGCTACCTGCAGCACAAGAACGAGCACGTCTCGTTCATCGAAAAGTTCTACGACCTCCGCGACGAATTCGACGCTACGGGCTCCAACCCGGAGAACGCCGACCGCCTGGGGCGTTTCCTCGGCGCCTGGCTGGTGAACCACATCGGGAGATCGGACCGGGCGCTCGGCGAATTCATCCGCCGGAGGGACGGGAAGCCCGAGTAAGACCCCAAAAGGACTAGCCGAGGAAGAAATCGGGGAGCAGCGGCTGTCCCGGCTCCACGGCGTATCGCGAGAAATCGGTCACGCCTTCCGCCGCGAGCAGCTCCTCGTCGATGAAGAAATTGCCCGTGCAGGAGCGGCAGTCCCGCGTGAGGATCGCGTGGGCCGCATCGGCGACGATCCGGGGCGTCCGGCAGTTGCGCGTCTCCAGCCCCGGGATCATGGCGAGCGCCGCCGTGGCGATCGCCGTCTTCGGCCAGAGGGCGTTCACCGCCACTCCCGCCTCCCGGAACTCTTCGGCCATCCCGAGAACGCAGAGCGACATCCCCATCTTCGACATCGTATAGGCGCAGTGGTTCCGGTACCACTTCGGGTCGAGGGAGGGCGGCGGGCTCAGGTTGAGGATGTGCGGGTCGACGCCCCGCAGGAGGAAGGGGAGCAGCGCCTGCGAGGCGGCGAAGGTCCCGCGCACGTTCACCCCGAACATCAGGTCGAACCGCTTCATCGGGGTTTCCCGCGTCCCCGTGAGGGAGATCGCGCTGGCGTTGTTCACGAGGATGTCGATCCCGCCGAACTTCTCCGCGCCCTTCGCGGCCGCCGCGGCGATCTGCTCCTCGAAGCGGATGTCGACCTTCAGCGGAAGCGCCTTCCCGCCGGCCTCCTCGATCTCCCGCGCGGCGGTGAAGATCGTCCCGGGCAGCTTCGGAGAGGGCTCGTCCGTCTTCGCCGCCAGGATGATGTTCGCCCCGTCTTCCGCCGCCCTTAGAGCGATTTCCTTGCCGATCCCACGGCTCGCGCCGGTGATGAACAGCGTCTTTCCTTTCAGAGTGGCCATCGGCTCCCTTGCCTTCCGTTTTTGTTCCGACTAACTTATTCCGCGATGCGACGACGGTCAACGGCGAACGGCGGGGAGGCGTCCGATGAGCAGGGAGAAGATGCCCGTCACGGCGGCGATCCGCGTCCTGCGGGCGGCGGGAGTCGCCTACACGGAGCACCCGTACGCCTACGAGGAGAAGGGCGGGACGGCGGTCTGCGCGCGGGAGCTGGGCGTCGACGAGCATGCCGTGATCAAGACGCTCGTGATGGAGGACGACCGGAAAAAGCCGCTGGTCGTCCTGATGCACGGGGACCGGCAGGTGTCCACGCAGAAGCTCGCACGCGCGATCGGCGCCCGGTCCGTCGCCCCTTGCGCGCCCGAATCGGCGAACCGGCATTCGGGATACATGGTCGGCGGGACCTCGCCGTTCGGCGTCCGGCATCCCATGCCGGTCTACATGGAGGAAACCATCCTCGAACTGGAGAAGATCTACATCAACGGGGGACGGAAAGGATTTCTCGTGGGGATGGATCCGCGGGACGCGGCGCGGATCCTCTCGCCGGTGCCGGTGCGGGTCGCCGTCTGACGGCGCTTCGTTTTTAAGCGAAGACCTCTTCTTCCAGAATGATCCGGGCCTGGTCCTCGGGGGACATGGAGTATACCTGCCCGGCGAGCTTCATGAGTCCTGTGATGTTCGAGGCGTTGCGGGACCGGTTCCTTCGCTCCTGGATCGTTCCGATCGGGATCCTGGCTTCCGTCTGTTGATCGATCCGGTATACCCTGTAGACCTTCCCCATTCGGCCGCCCCCCTTCCCCGGAAATGCAGGATTTCCCTGTACTTATTCATCTGAGTATGAAATGGATTCATTCCGCGATCAACGGGAAAAATGCGGCGGCGCAAAAAAAAATGGGAAAATCCGGACCATCGGGTAACCTTATTAGCCATGTCCGCCCCGTCCGATCGCGTACCCGCCCTGCGGCTGTTCCTGTCGTTCCTCGTGCTGGGAACGACGTCGTTCGGCGGCCCGGCCATGATCGCGCACATCAAGGACCTTTCCTTGCGGCGCAATCGTTGGCTGTCCGAGGAATCGTTCCGCGACGGCGTCGCGCTCTGCCAGTCCGTGCCCGGCGCCACGGCGATGCAGATGTCGGCGTACGTCGGCCTGCGGGCGGGAGGGCTGCGGGGCGCGGCGGCCTCGTACATCGGGTTCGGGACGCCGGCCTTCCTGCTGATGCTCACGCTCTCCGCGTTCTACACCGGCTCGCGGGAAATGCCTGTGGCGGTCTCCCTGTTCCGGGGGCTCCAGGTGCTGGTGGTGGCGATCCTGGCCCACGCGACGTTCGTCTTCGGGCGGGACATCGCGAAGAGGCCGTGGGACCTGCTGTTCGCCCCCGCTTCCGCCGCCTGCTTCGCCGCGGGGGTCAGCCCCTTCCTGGTCGTCATCGGGGCGGGGATCGTCGGGATCGTCGCGTTCCGCGGGTCGCCTGCGGTTTCGCCGTCCGGCGCGGGAGGGGAGGCGGAGCGGGTGCCGCGCGCGCTCTTCCTCTTCGCCGCCCTCGTCCTTGCGGGGGTCGCCGCCCTGCGATTCCTGGACGGAAAGCTCTTCTCCCTGGCGGCGCTCATGCTGCGGATCGACCTCTTCGCGTTCGGGGGAGGGTTCGCGGCCCTTCCGCTCATGTTCCACGAGATCGTGAACGTGAGAGGATGGATGAGCGGCCCGACGTTCATGGACGGGATCGCCCTCGGGCAGGTCACGCCGGGGCCGATCGTCATCACATCCACTTTCGTCGGATACATGGTGCGCGGGGTTCCGGGAGCCGTGGCGGCCACCGCGGCGATCTTCACCCCCTCGTTCATCGTCCTGGCCGCGGCGGTTCCCTTCCTGGAACGGATGAAGCGGTCGCGGCATTACGCCGGGGCGACGCGCGGGATCCTCGGCTCCTTCGTGGGGCTGCTTTTCTACATGACGGTCCGGTTCGCATGGGCCGTCCCCTGGGACGCCGTCAAGGCGCTGTTCGCCGCCGCCGCGCTTGTCGCGCTCTTCCGGAAAGCGGGGATCCTCTACGTTGTGCTCGCGGGCGCCCTTCTTTCCGTTCTCATTTTCCGCTGACTCCGGTATTGTTGGGAGCCATGTCCCTCCGGCATTTCACCGAGCGGCTTATCCCCGATCGGACCGTCCGTCGCTGCCTGACGGTCCTGGCGGCGCTGTTCGCGGCGGCGCTCCCCGCGGGCTACATCGTGCGGATCGCGGAGCTGGAGGCGCTGGGGAAGGCGCTCGGCGACCTGAGCGGGCCGTACCGCGACATGGCCGGCGGCTCGCTGTTCCTGCTGGTCCTCGCGAACAACGTCTTCGCCTCCCTGCTGCTGCTGATCTTCGGGCTCCTCGCGGGGGTCGTCCCGGTGCTTTCCGTGGCGTTCAACGGCTTCCTCCTCGGGCTGGTCTACCGTCTCCTCGCCGGGACGATGGGGCATGCGCAGGCGGCGCAGCGGCTGCTTCCCCCCGCGATCTTCGAGGTCCCCGCGCTGCTCGTCACCGCGGCCTTCGGCCTGTGGCTCGGGATCGGGGCGGTCCGGCGGTTCCGGGGCAGGGAGGCTCCCACGCTGGGAGAGCAGATGCGGCACGCCGTCGAGAGGTATTTCGCCATCGTGTTCCCGCTGCTGATCGCCGCCGCCTGCATCGAGACCTTCCTCGCGATCAAGGGCCCCTAAGGGAGAGAACGGCCCGGAGTTATAATTAAGCATGCTTCCGTGGACGACGTACCTGAAGATCTTCACGGCCCTCCTCGCGATCGTCGATCCGATCGGCGCCGTCCCGATCTTCATCGGAATGACCGATCAGCAGGGGCGCAGGGAGCGGTACCGGACCGCGTCCGTCGCGGCGGTAACGACGGCGGCGGTCCTTGCGGGATCCTGCGTCTTCGGCGATGCCGTCCTGCGCCTGTTCGGCATCACCCTTGCGTCGTTCCGGGTGGGCGGGGGAATCCTCCTCCTCCTGATGGCGATCGCCATGTTCCACGCGGAGTACAGCCGGAGCCGACAGACCCCGGAAGAGGCGGTGGAGGCGGAGAAGCGGGTCGGGGGGATGGGCGTGGTGCCGCTGGCGATCCCGCTCCTCTCGGGGCCGGGCGCCATCAGCACGATGATCATCTACACAGCGCAGGGGGAGGGGCCGGCGCACATCGCGGTCATGATGGGCGGGTCCGTGCTGCTGGCGGCGATCGTCTGGCTGTCGCTGCTGCTGGCCATCCCGATCGGCTCGCGGCTGGGGCAGACCGGCATCAACATCGTGCGGCGGATCCTGAGCCTGCTGCTGGCCGCCATCGCGGTCGAGTTCATCGCCGGGGGGATCG
>JBFLWB010000209.1 GCA_040758155.1 Thermodesulfobacteriota bacterium | reverse complement strand
AAGGGAATTTCCTGGCGGTCACGGAATTCCTGGAGCTGCTGCGGGAGTGCGGAATATTTTCGGTCGTGATGCTGACCTTGACCGATGGAAACGCGGACCAGGTTCTCCCCCTAGCGGAGATCCTGGCCGGCAAGGCGGACCGTTTCGCCTTCAACCGCCTTTCCTCGGCGGGCAGGGGATCGGGCCTCGCACCCATGGAGCGGGGAAAATTCGAGAGGTTCCTCCGGGAATACCTCGACGAAACAGGCAAAAACCCGATCCTCGGACGCAAGGACAACCTTCTGAACCTGGTCCACCACCAACGGGGGGAACCGCCGTTCGGCGGATGCACCGGCTTCGGGTGCGGGGCCGCCTTCAACTTCGTTTCCCTGCTGCCCGACGGGGAAGTGCACGCCTGCCGGAAGTTCCCCTCCCCCATCGGGAGGATCGGGCGGCAAACGCTCTCGGAAATCTACGATTCCCCGGAGGCCCGCAGGTACCGCGGCGGCGCCAAGTCGTGCAAAGGGTGCGCCATCCGTCCGGTCTGCGGGGGATGCCTCGCAGTCGCGTGGAGCCTGGGCCGCGACGTCTTCGCGGAAACCGACCCCTACTGTTTCATGAAGCGGTGAAAAGGGACACTACAGCAGCTTCCGGTAGATCTCCCGCATGTCGGACTTCGTCATGGGCCTGGGGTTGTTGTCCAGCAGCCTCGTGACCTTCGACGCCGCCTCCGCCAGGGAGTCCAGGTCGCCTTCCGTCACGCCCCGGTCCTTCATGCTGCAGCGGATCTCCAGATCTTCGTTCAGCGAATGGAGGTTTTCGATCATCCTTCCCGCGGCCAGCCGGTCGGTCAGCCCGGAGACGGCAAGCCCCATGGCGGCGGCGACGTCCCGGAACTTCCGCTCCGCGGCGTCGAGGTTGAATTCCATCACGTGGGGAAGGAGGATCGCGTTGGACAAGCCGTGAGGGATCCTGTACTTCCCTCCCAGCGGATACGCCAGCGCGTGCACCGCCGTCGTGCTCGACGTCGCGATGCAGACCCCCCCGTACATGGCCGCCAGCAGCATGTCGTGCCGGGCGTCCATGTCCTTCCCGTCCCGGAACGCCCGCCGTATCGCGCCGGACACGAGCCCGATCGCCTTGAGGGCGAACATGTCGCTGAACGGGTTCGCCTTCTTCGAGGTGTAGCATTCGATCGCGTGGGTCAGCGCGTCCATCCCGGTGGCGGCGGTGATCGCCGGGGGAAGGCCGGCGGTCATCTCCGGGTCGAGGATCACGCCATCCGGAACGAGCATGGCGTCCACGATGCCCACCTTCAATTCATCCTCGGGCACCAGCACGATGGCGTTCGGCGTCACTTCCGATCCCGTCCCGGCGGTGGTGGGAACCATCAGCGTGGGCAGCCCCCTGCGTTCGATCTTCGCCTTGCCCAGCAGCTGCCGGAGGGTGACGTCGTTGGTCAGCATCACCGAAACGATCTTCGCGACATCCATCACGCTTCCGCCGCCGATGGCGACGATCATCCGGCAATCGGCGCCCTTCGCGGCGTCGAATATCCGGTCCACGTCCCTGACCTCGGGTTCCGGAGGCGCATCGCGGATCACCTCGACGCGGACCCCGGAGGATTCGAGGATCCCTTTCGGCCGATCGATCAACCCCGCGCCCCACACGCCCCGGTCGGTGAGGAGGAGCGCGCTCTCCGCTCCGTGTTCCGCGGCGATTTCGCCGACGGCCCCGATGCTGCCCGGGCCGGCGATCACGCGCCGGACGTTCAGGAGCGAATAGGTCGAACGGGATTTCATCGCGCCGGGCCCCGGTCCTTCCACCGGGGATGATCGTAGGCCGCCCGGTTCGCAACGTGCGGCCACCTCTCCCCCGAAAGCACCGCCAGGACCCCTTCCGCGGCCATCGTGGACACGCCCGCCGCCGCCTCCCGCGTCTGTCCCGCCATGTGCGGAGTGATGACGACGTTGTCCAGGGAGGCCCAGCGATTGTCCGCCGCCACCGGCTCCGACGAGAACACGTCCAGTCCGGCGCTGTGGATCCGGCCGTTTCCGAGCGCATCCGCCAGCGCCCTTTCATCGATCACCCCGCCGCGGGCGCAGTTGATCAGCACGGAGGAAGGCTTCATGAGGCCGAGCTCCCGCTCGCCGACCAGGTTCCGGGTCTTATCGGTGAGCGGCACGTGCAGCGACACGACGTCCGCGTTCCGCAGGAGCCCTTCCAGGGTCTTTTCGCATCGATGCCCTTCCCCCTCGATGGCCCTCCCGTCGACGAACGGATCGTACACGGCGACCTTCATCCCGATCGCCTTGCAGAGCCCGGCGAGTTCCCGCCCGATGCTCCCGTAGCCGACCAGCCCGATCTCCTTCCCCGACAATTCG
>JBFLWB010000208.1 GCA_040758155.1 Thermodesulfobacteriota bacterium | reverse complement strand
ACGATTACCCGCGATGAAATGACGATCGATGTCGCGCGCGACGGAACCTTCGTCGAGGAAGTGGCACGGGAGGCCCTCATCCGCAACGAGGCAGGGCGCCAGGTCGCCGGAACATCGAGAATCGTTTACAACGCAAGGATCTCGAAGGTCGAAGTGCTGTCGGCGGAGACGGTGTTCGACGGCAAGACGCTTCCGGTGCCTTCCGGAGCGATCGTAAACAAGCCGGTCGCGGCCAATCTGCCGGGGTTCGACGAGCATGCGATGATCACCGTTCCGTTCCCGGCGGTCCAGGTGGGTTCGAGGCTCCGGATCCGCAAGAGGACGATCCAGAGGGAGGTGGCGTTCCCCGGCCATTATTCCCGATCCTTTTTCCCGGGAACGGACCTTGCCTGCGATCATTTCCGGCTGACGATCCGGTCGAAGAGGCCTTTGCGGGTCGCCGTCAACGATCCGGACGGAAACTTCGAAGTCGAGCACTTCATTGACGGGGACACGGACACGCTTCGCGTGAATCTCAAGAATCCGGTCTACCGGCGCCTGGTCGAAGAGACGGACTCCTCGTACCTGCCTGCATCGCGGCTTCCGCACATACAGGTTTCCACCGACGAATCGCTTGCCGGGCCGGCCGCTTCCGTGGCGGCGGCATACGAGGAAATCCTCTCCGGGCCGCTTCCGCCGCTTTTCGAGGAACAGGCGAAGTCGTTCTCCGGAGATGGCGGAGCTTTTCCCGACCGGCTCGACGCGCTCACCTCGTCGTTTTCGCAGCGGATCCGATACTTCGGCGACTGGCGTCCGCGAAACGGCGGCTACGTTCCGAGACCCCTTGGGGACATCGCGTCTTCGCAGTACGGGGACTGCAAGGACATGGCGACGGCCCTGGCTGCAATTCTCCGCAAGACCGGGATCCGGGCGGACATCGCGTGGATACGCCGCGGGCCGATTCCCATGGATCCGCCGCCGCTTGCCACCCCCGACGCCTATAACCACGCCATCGTTCGGGTGGTGCACGACGGCGTTACATACTGGGTCGATCCGACGAACAACGTAAGCTTCGCGCGCGGAATCGCTCCCGATCTCGCAGGCCGCGATGCAATGGTGCTGGAAGGAGGGAACCTGCGGAAAGCGCATGTGCCTTACCTCCCTTCCGACAGCGGGTTGGCTCGCGGGATCGGAACGTACTCCTTCACGCCCGATGGGGATGCAAGGATAACGGGACGTATCGAGCTATACGGACACCAGGCGGTATGGCTGACGGGCGCGGCCCGATACGCGTCTCCGGAAACCATCAAGTTCTCCATACTTCGGGGGATATCCGAAGGGCGCCGGGTCCTCTCCGGATCGGTAGGCGATTTCGACATGAGTTCGCCGGTGGTGCGCGACAAATCGATCGACGTCACTACGGAGGTCGAAGGCGCCGCCATCCGCACGACCGCCGGCCTGGCATATCGGCTCGAACACGACTCTCTGAAGATGTACTCGGTCATAGATCCGGAAAAGTACCAGGGAGACATCTTCCTCGGCGAACCGAACGTCACGGAGTCGGTGGACCGGATCGTCGGAAGCAGGTTGGTAGGGAAAAATCCCCCGCCGTGTCGAGTGAGCTCGCCGTGGATCGACGCCTCGTGGGAAGCCAGGGAAGACGGAGACAGCCTCGTCGTTTCCTCGCGCGTCACGCTGAAGAAGCCGATCCTGACCCGCGCTGAAATCGGCGGCCAGGCATTCGTCGATCTGCAGAAGGGGATCAGAAGGTGCTTCGGGGACTACGCGCTGGTCTTCGAACCGCGGAAGGGGAATTGAATATCGCTGCGGCAATGGAGAGGCGTCGCGCGGAAGGACTCGCGCGACTGCTTCCGCGAAGCTGTCCGGAAGATCGAATCGCATCTATAGTGCGGTATTGTGTAGATACGGCTCGGATGTGCGGCCGCGATGGAGGGGACATCATGCCGAAGGAGGAGGCGGCGGCTACACGCCGCGGGAAGCCGATCTCCCGGGTCATCCCTGAGAAGAATGGATCTCCCGAGGACTTGCTCCTGGAGATCGCAGTCTGATGGCGGCCCCGTCGAACCTCAACGAGTACGAGGCGTTGGCCAGGGAGAGTCTGTCTCCCGTCGTGTACGACTATTACGCCGGGGGAGCCGACGACGAGGTGACCCTCGGAGAGAATCTGCGGGCCTGGCGGCGGATCCGCCTGCGCCCCCGGCTGTTGGTCGATGTCAGCCGTATCGATCCGGCGATCACCCTCTTCGGCCGCGCGTTGTCCATGCCGGTTCTTACCGCACCATGCAGTTTCAACGCATTGGCGCATCCGGACGGGGAGTGCGCCGTGGCGAGGGCGGCGGAGGCGTCGGGGATCCTTCAGATCGTCAGCATGACGGCCAACAAATCGCTCGAAGAGATCGCCGCCTCCTCCCGGGGGCATCGATGGCTCCAGTTGATCTGTTTTCGCGACAGGGAGATCACCCGCGATCTGGTGCGGCGCGCCGAGGCCGCGGGCTGCTCCGCCCTGTGCGTCACCGTCGACCAGCCCCTTTTCGGCCGTCGCGAGCGCGATATCCGAAACGCATTTTCGCTTCCTCCCGGACTGACGATGAAAAACCTCGAGCCGTACGCGGCGGAAAGGCTTTCATCGGACGATCCGTCCGCGATGGGAAAATTCGTGGAGGACATGTTCGACTCGAGCTTCACGTGGGAAGTCATCGCCTGGCTGCGGTCCGTCACCAAACTACCGGTCGTGGTGAAAGGCGTTCTCACGGCGGAGGGCGCCCGTTTTGCCGTGGAGCACGGCGCGGCCGGGCTCGTCGTGTCGAATCATGGCGGCCGTCAGCTCGATACGGTGCCCGCCACGTGCGAAGCGCTGCCGGAGGTCGTCGACGCGGTGAAAGGAAAAGCGGACGTGCTGGTGGACGGCGGGATCCGGCGCGGTACGGATGTCCTGAAGGCGCTCGCGATGGGGGCCCGGGCCGTGGTCGTCGGGAGACCCTATCTATGGGGATTGGCCGTGGACGGAGAAGCGGGCGTGCGGCGGGTCCTGGAGCTGCTTCGCCGGGAAATCGTCCTCGCCATGGGGCTCGCCGGCCGCCCGACGATCGGGGGGATCGATCGCACGGTGATCCTTTGACGGCCGCCTCCAGGTTGATGACCGCCGCCGACTTGGCGATGCTGACGGAAGCGGCGGCGGATCACCGTCTCCCCTACGGCCCGGATCCCCAACAGTTCGGCGACCTTTATCTGCCCGGGCGACCCGGACCCCATCCCGTAATCGTCATGCTCCACGGCGGCTGCTGGCAGGCCGGATACGGCCTGGGGCATATGGGACAACTGTGCGCGGCACTCCGGAACGAGGGGTTCGCCGTGTGGAACCTCGAATATCGCCGGTTGGGGAACGGGGGCGGCTGGCCCGTCACTTTCCGGGATGTTTCGGCCGGGTCCGATTTTCTCAAAGAGATTGCGGGCCGGTTCCTCCTCGATCTGTCGCGGCCGATAGCCGTCGGTCACTCCGCCGGGGGCCATCTGGCGCTGTGGCTGGCGGGACGCCATCGGCTGCCGGCGGCCAGTCCGCTCTTTTCGAATGGTCTTCCGATGCGGGGCGTTCTGGTCCTGGCGGGCATTCCCGATCTTGCGGAGGGCGCGAAGCGCGGGATATGCGGTGGCGCCTGTCGTGATCTGGCGGGCGGCTCTCCGGAAGAGGTTCCCGACAGATACCGGCAGGCGTCGCCCATGGCGCTATTGCCTTTTGGAGTGCCCCAACGGCATCTGATCGGACTCGAGGACGAGGTGATTCCCGTCGATTACATCCGGAAATATGTCGCTGCCGCCGGCAAGCTCGATGACGTGCGTGTCGATCTTGTCCCGGACGCCGGCCACTATGAGCTGATCGTGCCCCGCCCGCCCGCGTGGACGTTTGTCAGAAATGCGGCGCTCGCCATTTTCAACAGATCGATCTGAGGATCCCAAGGGGACGGTCGCGACGTTCGTACCGGGGGAGCGATCCCTTCCCCGCGGATGGATCCCGATGTGCTAACATCAGGGGCACGGGGCTGAAGTAAACTCGATATTTCCGCCGCCAGCTCATTTTTTCCGCCGGGATTCGCCAATAACGCGGGGATCCGAATGAGAAGAACGGAAGAACGGTCTCCCGATCGCCTGTTCAGTCTTCGCCTGGTCTTCGCGGTTTTGATACTCCTCGCCGGCTGCGATCGCGGACCGGCGCTCCCGGGGGCGGGCGGAGGGAAGAAGATCACCGTCGCCCTGACGCCCTGGCTTGCGTCCGTCCCCATCTATCTCGCTCAAGAAAAAGGGTATTTCCGGGACGAGGGGCTCGACGTGGCCCTCCGTCCCTTCGAATCGGGGCACCTGGGGCTTGCGGCCGTGCTCTCGGGCGGTGCGGATTTCGCAACCGCCGGAGAAACGCCGATCGCCCGCGCCGCCGTCGACGGCAAGCCGGTCATGGTTGTCGCCACCTTGGCCGAGGTCGACGATGCGATCCTGATCATCGCCCGGCGAGACCGAGGCATCAGGGTAGCCTGTGACCTCAGGGGCAAGACAGTCGGCCGCGTCGCCGGCACCACGGCACACTTTTTCCTCGATATCTACCTGACGACGGACCACATCGATCCGAAGGACGTCCGGATCGTCGATCTTCCGGCGGATCGCGTGGTCCGGTCTCTGATGAACGGGGAGGTCGACGCCGTCAGCACATGGGCGCCCCACACGACGACCCTGCAGGACATGCTCGGCGCCAACGCCGTGGTTCTGTACGAGCCGGGGCTTTACACGATGACCTGGAACCTCATTGCCGCCAGGGAGCTCGCCCAGCGCGATCCGGATGTTGTCGCCCGTTTCCTCCGGGCGATCCTCCGGGCGGAACGTCTCGTCGCCGAGCGTCCCGCCGAGGCGCGGGCCGCGGCGGTCAGGGCTTTCGGATCCGCCGGCGTTTCGGTGGAGCGGGAGTGGTCCCGCTGCCGGTTTGTCACGCGGCTCGACCAGAGCCTGCTCCTGTACCTGGAAGACCAGGCCCGATGGATGATCCGGAAGGAGGCCGGCAGGAGGAAAGCGCCCAACTTCAGAAATCACGTTTTCACGAAGCCGCTCAAGACGGTCTCCCCCGAAGCGGTCCTCATCGTGGGCGAATAGGGCGCTTCCGTGCGGGTCTCGACGAAACTATCGGTCGCTGCCCTGATGCCGACGGTTGTGATGCTGGCGGTCGGCGCGGCGCTCGTCTTTTCCTACCGGTCGCACAAGGCATTGGAAGAGAAGCGGATGGCCGCCTACCGGATCAGCGACGCCATGAGCGACCTGAACGAACAGGTCCGCAGCTACGTGCTCCATCACGAGGAGCGCCCCCGGCAACAGTTCCTGCTCAAGCACCAGGAGGTGACCGGGCTGGTCGTCGCGGCCCGGTTCGAAGGCCCGCAGCGTCAGCTGTTGACCAGGGTGGGCGCGGAGCTGGAGTTGATGGAGGCTCTGTTCTGGAAGCTGATTTTATCCCATGAACGACTGGGCTCCCGCGGGGACGACGCCTTGTCCCGGGAGGCCGAAGAGCGGCTTGCTGGACAGCTCCTGATCCGGTCGAGCAACGCCAGGACGGAGGCTTCCCGGCTCGTTGCCATGATCGGCCGGGACATCAACGCGGGCCGGCGACGGATCATCGCGTTTGTCCTCGTGTTCATGGGCCTCATCGCCGCCGCGCAATTCGGCGTGCTGACCGGCCTGACGAGAAGCATCGCCTTTTCCCTGGAAAAGCTCCGGAAGGGCGCCGAAGCCGTCGAGACCGGGGGGCTGGATCACCGGATCGGCATAATCTCGAACGACGAGTTCGGCGACCTTGCGCGGGACTTCGACCGGATGAGCGGGAAGCTCCAGGCGACCACGGTCTCCCGGGACGAATTGAGCGCCAGCGAGCAGCGTTATGCCACGACTCTGGCCAGCATCGGCGATGCGGTCATCGCAACCGATGTCGAGGGACGGATCGCCTTCATGAACGCCGTGGCGGAAGAGCTGACGGGCTGGAGCCGGGCCGATGCCGCGGCCCGGCCCGTCACCCAGGTATTCAGAATCATCAACGAACATACCCGCAACGTTGTGGAAGACCCGGTTGCCAAGGTGCTCCGGCTCGGGATGATCGTGGGCCTTGCCAACCACACCCTCCTTGTCCGGAAGGACGGGACGGAAATACCGATCGACGACAGCGGAGCTCCCATCAGGAGCGGAAGCGGCCAAACGACAGGCGTCGTGCTGGTCTTTCGCGACATCGTCGAGCGCAGGCGGGCGGAAGAGGCGCTGCGCGCCTCGCTTGCGGACAAGGACGTTCTCATGCGGGAGCTGGCGCACCGGACGAAGAACAACATGCAGATGATCGCCAGCCTGTTGTCTCTTCAGGCCACGGCGTCTTCGGACGATAATTTCGTGCGCGCCGTCTCGGAAACCCAGGGGCGGATCCGCGCGATGTCGCTGGTCCACGAAAACCTGTACCAGGCCGGAAACATCGCCTCCATGGACATCAAGGATTACGTGGAAAACCTTCTGAATATCCTTCTCGGCTCCCGCCAGGCGCCCGAAGGGTCCGTTCGAGCCAACCTGGAGATGGAAGAGCTCTTCCTGTCCGTCGACGGGGCGCTTCCCTGCGGCCTGATCATCAACGAACTGGTCTCGAATTCGCTCAAGCACGCCTTCGCCGGCGGGAAATCCGGGAACATCTTCCTGTCCTTGCGACGGGTCGGAGAAAATATCGAGCTCAGGTACAGGGACGACGGCCCGGGCCTTCCCCGGGACCTGGATCTCTCCCGCGTCAAGTCCCTCGGTTTGAAGCTTGTCCACGGTCTTGCGGTGCGGCAACTTCGGGGGACGATGGAAATCCGGCACGACCCCGTCTGGGAAATCGTGTTCACGTTCGGCCGCATCGCCCACGTGGAGAGGATGTAAGTCTTCCTCCGATACATCGGCTGTCATCCTCTCGGGATAATTTGCCGTCGGGAAGGGAGGGCGTGACCACGCAGACGCAGGCCGGTTCTCCGCTGAGCATCCTCGTCGTCGACGACGAGGGCAACATCCGGAAGACGCTCTCCATCTGCCTCGAGGCCGACGGCCACCGCGTCTCCGCCGTCAGCAACTTCAACGACGCGGTCGCGGAAGCGTCGAGGAAAACCTTCCACCTGGCCTTCGTCGACCTTCGCCTCGGCACGGCGGACGGCCTCGACCTGATCCCCGTCCTGCTGGCCGGCAGCCCGTGGATGAAGATCATCGTCATCACGGCATACGCCTCGATCGACACGGCGGTGGAGGCGATGCGCCGCGGGGCGACCGACTACATCCCGAAGCCGTTCACTCCCGGCCAGGTGTCCATGGCCGTGCGCAAGGTCGACCAGGTCCGCACGCTGGAGCAGAAGTTGGCGGGGCTCCAGGAAGATCTGGAGCGGGCGTTCCCGGAACACCGGTTCGCCAGCGGCAGCCCCGCGATGCAGCGGGCGATCGAGACGGCCCGGCAGGCGGCGCCGTCCGACGCCGCGATCCTGCTGCGCGGGGAGAGCGGGACCGGGAAGACGGTCCTTGGCCGCGCGATCCACCGATGGAGCGCGCGCTCCGCGAGGCCGTTCGCGGTCGTGTCGTGTCCTTCGATTCCGGGCGAGCTGCTGGAGAGCGAGCTGTTCGGCCACGCCCGGGGAGCGTTCACCGGCGCGGTCCGCGACAATCCCGGCCGCATCGCGGCCTGCGAGGGGGGAACGCTCTTTCTCGACGAAGTCGGAGATCTTCCGCTTTCCATCCAGCCCAAGCTTCTGCGCTTCCTGCAGGAGGGGGAATACGAGCGGCTCGGAGACGCCTCCACCCGCCGCGCCAACGTCCGCGTCATCAGCGCCACGAACCGGAATCTCGAGGGAGAGATACCGGAAGGGCGATACCGCGAGGACCTTTATTACCGGCTCAACGTCATCCAGATCGAGCTGCCGCCGTTGCGGGAGCGAACGGAGGACCTGGAGGAGCTCTCGGCGCAGATGCTCGCTTTTTACGGCAAGCTCCATCATCGCCGGTTCCTCGGCTTCACGGAAGACGCCCTGCAGGCGATGAAGCGCCACCGGTGGCCCGGGAACCTGAGGGAGCTGCGCAACGTCATCGAGCGGGCTTCCATCCTGTGCCGGTCGGAACGGGTCGGGTCGGAATTCTTCCCCGGAGCCGTCGCTGCCGGGGAGACCCCGCCCTCGGTCGGCGGGATGGTGAGTCTCGAGAAGATCGAGGAAGAGCACATCCGCCGGGTGATCGCGGCCACCTCCTCGCTGCAGCATGCGGCCGAGATCCTCGGCATCGACCAGACCACGCTCTGGCGCCGGCGGAAGCAGTACGGCATATAGCCCGCATTTCATTTTGCAATGGCCCAGCGGGACTCACCTTGCGTTCTGCAGGGTTCCAATCGCAAAAGCTCTTGAAAACCCACTAAATTCCAGCAAATTTCCGACTGCGATCCCGGTATGCCTTTTGCTCCTGTTTCTTCCGGGAGACGGGGAAAATGCGGGCCGGCGGAATCGGATGCAAGAGCGACTTCCTTGGGGCGCTGCTCCTTGCGGCGGCGCTTTTCTGTCTGATCCCCGAGCGGGGCTCCGCGCAGATCCTGACCGCCGGCCAGGGGTTCGGCGGCCTGAAGTGGGGAGACACCGTCGAGGAGGCGCTGAGGATCCACCCGGACCTGCGGTTCGAAGGGTATCGGCTCGTCCGGGAGAAGGAAGCGCCGTTCCAGGCATACGTCCGGGAGCGCGCGGCGAACCGGATCGACGGCGTGAGGTTCGATTCGCTGGAGTACTGGTTCCGCGGCAACCGGCTCCTCGAGATCCGCGCCGTGATGCAGTCCCGCATCGGGCCCAGGACCCTGGTGACGCAGGCGGAGCGCTCCTATGACGTTCTCGCCGGCCGCATCCGCAAGGCATACGGCCTTCCCGGCACGCAGACGGTGAAATACGTCAGCCAGTATCTCGCGGTCGTCAAGGAGACGACGTGGGCGGCGCGGGGCGTGAACATCCGCCTGAAATACAACGGGGCGGACCGGGGGGACGTGGACCGGCTCACGCTCGAAATGGAAAAGACGGGAGGCGCGCCATGAGCCTGCGCCAAAAGCTGGCCCTCGGCTTCCTCGGGCTGCTGATCGTCATGACGGGGATCGCGGCGCACAACCTCACGAGGATCTCCGCCCTAGGGGATTCGATCGAGGTGATCCTCCGGGAGAATTACCGCAGCGTCGTGGCGTGCCAGCAGATGAAGGAAGCGATCGACCGGATGGACAGCGGCGCCGTCTTCGTCCTGTTGAACGCCGAGGACAAGGGAAACGAGCAGATCCGCGCGCACCAGCCGCTGTTCGAGAACGCGCTTCGGACGGAGCTGGGCAACATCACCCTGCCGGGGGAGGAAGCCGCGGCGCGGGAGCTGGAGCGGCTGTACGGCGGGTACAAGTCCTCCCTGGCGGTGCTGTCGGACCCCGAAGTCGGCCGGGAGGCGCGCCGGAAGGCGTATTTCGACGCGATCCTGCCGCTGTTCCAGCGGATCAAGGAGCATGCGGACACGATCGAGCGGATGAACCAGCGGAACATGGTGGAGATGGACGCGCGCGCGAAGCGGATGGCGGAGTCCGTCCGCCGGCAGACCTACCTGATGCTCGTCGCCTCGCTGCTGGTCGCCGCAGCGTTCCTGTTCCTCACGGGCCGGTGGATCCTCCAGCCGATCCGGCGTCTGATCTCCTCCGCCAACGAAATCCGGGCCGGGAAGCTGGACCTCGCGATTCCCATCGCTTCCCGGGACGAGATCGGCCAGCTCTCCGAGGCGTTCAACGAGATGGCGGTGAGCCTGCGCGAATTCCGGCGGACCGAGCAGGCCAAGCTGCTGCGGAGCCAGCGTTCCACGCAGCAGGCGTTCGCAAGCCTTCCCGACGCGATCGCGGTCCTGACGGCTGAAGGGGAGGTGGAGGTGGCCACTAGGGCGGCGGCCGATATTTTCGGCCTCCGGGCGGGCTCCCGCCTGCGGGACGCGGCACATCCGTGGATGGCGGATCTCGCCGGGAAGGCCCTTTCGGAAGGGCGCCCGGTGGACGGCGAAGGCGGGCTGGCGGTCGTCCAGCATTTCGTGCGGAACGAGGAGCGGTTCTTCCGGCCGCAGGCCGTTCCGATCCTCGACTCGTCGCGGGAGGCCGCGGGAGTGGTCCTGATTCTGCGGGATGTCACGCAACAGCGGCAGCAGGACGAGATGAAGCGCAGCGTGATCGATACCGTCTCGCACCAGCTCAGGACGCCGCTCACCTCGATCCGGATGGCGCTGCGCCTCCTGCTCGACGAGAAGGTCGGAACGCTCGGCCCGAAGCAGTCGGAGCTGGCGGCCGCCGCCAGCGAGGATGCCGACCGGCTCCACGACATCATCGAGAGCCTGCTGGACATCGGGCACCTGGAGTCGGGTCGGGCGAACCTGGACCTGCGCGCCGTATCGCCTCAGGAGCTCCTCGCCGCGAATTCGGACGCGTATCGGAGCAGGGCGCGCGACGCAGGCGTCGCATTGACGTACGACGTGCCGGCGGGGCTACCCGACGTGTGGGCGGATCCCGCCCGCATCGCGCACGTCTTCGAGAACCTGCTGTCCAATTCCCTGAAATACACCTCTCCCGGCGGGAGCGTCCATCTTTCCGCGAAGGAAGAGGGGGAGGCCGTGCGCTTTGCCGTCCGTGACACCGGCGCCGGGATTCCGCGGCAGTACCTGCCGCACATCTTCGAGCCGTTCTTCCGGGTCCCGGGCCAGGAACGGGCGACAGGCGTGGGGCTCGGCCTCGCCATCATGAGGGACATCGTGGTCGCGCACGGCGGGACCGTCGGGGCGGAAAGCGGGGAGGGAACCGGCAGCATCATATTCTTCTCGCTCCCGAAGGCCGGCGGGGGCAAGGGGACCAAGGGAGAGGCGGAATAGTGACGGATCCGAATTCGCCGAACGGAAACGAATCCTTCTACCGGCGGGTGAAGCACTTCCTGTTCGGGGCGCCCCGGGACCTGTTCGACCCGAAGATATTTCACCGCGTCTCGCTGGTCGCCTTCTTCGCCTGGGTGGGGCTGGGCGCGGACGGGATCTCGTCCTCCTGTTACGGCCCGGAGGAGGCCTTTCTCGCCTTGGGCCGCCACTCGGTCCTTGCGGTCATCATCGCCGTGATGTCGATCGCCACCATCCTGATCATCTCGGGCAGCTACATGCAGATCATCGAGGCGTTCCCTTCGGGCGGCGGCGGGTACATCGTCGCGTCCAAGCTTCTCGGGGAGAACGCCGGGGTCGTCTCGGGATCGGCGCTCGTGATCGACTACATCCTGACGATCACGATCTCCATCGCCTCGGGCGCCGACGCCTTCTTCAGCATCCTCCCGCCGGAGATGCTGCAGTACAAAAACGGATTCGTTACGTTCGTCATCCTTGTGATGATGTGGCTGAACCTGCGCGGAGTCCGGGAGTCCGTCGCCGTTTTCACGCCGGTCTTCATGATATTCATCCTGAGCCATGTCCCGTTGCTCCTGTACGCCATGCTGCGGCACGTTCCCGAGATTCCCGCGGTGGCCGCGGACGTTTCCCGCGACTTCCGCGGCGCCGTGGGGGAAATGGGGTGGCTCGGAGTGGGGGCGCTGCTCATGCGCGCCTTCTCGATGGGCGGCGGGACCTTTACCGGCATCGAGGCCGTGAGCAACTCCATGCAGACGCTGCGGGAGCCCCGGGTGCAGACCGGGAAGAAGGCGATGCTCTACATGGCCCTTTCCCTGTCGTTCCTGGCGGGCGGGATCCTCCTCAGCTATCTCCTCTACCGGATCGCGCCGGTGCACGGGCGGACCTTGAACGCCGTGCTCTTCGAAAGGGTCGTGGGGGACTTTAGCGGGGGGAACCTGGGGAAGGCGCTCCTGGCCGTGGTCCTCGCGTCGGAGACCGCGCTGCTGTTCATCGCCGCCCAGACCGGCATCATCGACGGGCCCCAGGTGCTCTCCAACATGGCGCTCGACTACTACGCGCCCAGGCGGTTCGCCCACCTTTCCGAGCGTCTGGTCCGCAAGTACGGGGTGGTCTTCATGGGGGGGATGGCGCTGCTGATGCTTTACATCTCCGCCGGATCGGTCAGGTACCTCGTCATCATGTATTCCATCAACGTGTTCCTGACCTTCACCCTTTCCCAGCTCGGAATGGTGCTCCATTGGTGGAAGGACCGCGGCGCCGAGCGGAAATGGAAGCGCGGGATGGCGGTGAACGGCGTGGGGTTCGTCCTCACCGGCGTCCTGCTTTGCCTCACGATCTGGTTCAAGTTTCCCGAAGGGGGGTGGGTGACGCTGCTGATCACCGGCATCTTCGTCGCTGCGAGCTTCGGGATTCGCCGCCACTACCGCTCGGCCCAGGAGAGCATGAAGCGGCTGGACGAGCTGCTCCTGGCGCTGCCCCCGGTGACCGTCCCGGCCGCAATGGAACCGGTATTGCGGCGGCAGGCGCCCACGGCGGTCATCATGGTATCCGGATATAACGGTCTCGGGATGCACGTGCTCTTCTCGGTCATACGCCAGTTCCCGGGGATGTTCAGGAACTTCGTGTTCATCTCCGCCGGCGTGATCGACACGAGCGTGTTCAAGGGGGCGGCCGAGGTGGAGAACCTGGCGAAGAGCCTGAAGGACCAGCTCGCGAAATATGTCGAGTTCGTCAAGGGGCACGGATTCTACGGGGAAGCCCGGACCATGGTGGGGATCGACGCCATCGAGTGCATCGCCCACCTGGCCGGGGAAGTGGCGAAGGATTTCCCCAACCAGTGCGTATTCGCCGGGAAGCTCGTTTTCCAGGACGAGAACGTCCTCACCCGTCTGCTCCACAACCAGACCGCCTTCATGGCGCAGAAGCGGCTGGTCTTCGCCGGCCAGACGATGATCGTGCTGCCGATCCGGGTGCTTTGAAACAGCAGAACGGCAGAACGCAGAACGGCAGAACAGGGACGTTCCTTAGAACTTCCGCAGAAGCGGGACAGACGTGTGAATAACGCCGGTACCTGCTGCCGATCTGAAGAAAGACCCGGTTCCGCTTCTTCTTCCCCGGAATGCAGGCGCTGTCGAGGAAACTCCGATATCGGGGATCACTTGATAAGCCAAATGCCGGCAGCGGCGATCGAGAGCCAGATCATGACAATGAAGATCGCTCCCACCACGCTGCGGGGACGTTCTTCCGCAAGACGCCGGGCGGCCTCCAGCCGAAGGTCGATCATGACCTCGGCCGGCACCATTCGGACCGTGAGCCATATGAAGAGCGGAAGAACGAACAACTCGTCCACATAGCCGAGCACCGGGATGAAATCGGGAATCAGGTCGATGGGGCTGAAGGCGTATGCCGCCGTCGCCATGGCCATCGCCTTGGCGTACCAGGGGACCCTGGGATCCCTTCCGGCCAGGTAGAGAGCCGTGACGTCCCGTTTGATGTCCCTCGCCCATGCTTTCAGTCGCGCCCACATCATGTTTTTCCCTCCATTCCCTCGCGCTCGTATACCTTTCGGGTGAATCCTTCCAGCAGCTTTGCCCCCTCGGCCAGCCGCGCTTCGGCCTCCCGGCGGCCGGGCGCTTCGAAGAAATCCCGCTCCTGCACCTTCGCCATCCACCGCTTGAGTTTTTCCCGATCGGCCTCCAGGTCTTCCAGCTCCGCGAACGTGAATTTCTCTTTCCGGGTTTCCCGGCGGACTTCGTCCTCGAACCGTTCTTCGTTCTCCACGATCTCCGCATACTCTTCGTCGCGAGTCGCATTGAATCCCGCGATCACCCTGGCTTCCCACTGCGCATCCGGCGAAGTAGTGGTCAGAAGGCTCGCTTCGCCGCCGAACTCCTCGATCTTCGAGACCAGCTTCCCGAATTCCGAGATGAGATCAG
>JBFLWB010000207.1 GCA_040758155.1 Thermodesulfobacteriota bacterium | reverse complement strand
AGGAGCATGGACAGCACGGTGCCGACGAGGATGTGCACGACGTTGTAATGGCTCTTTTCCTTGCCGTCCCCTCCCGTCAGGATGCTCTTCCCGCGGATCAGCTTGTCTTCGAACCCCATGAGTCCCTCTTGACCGGGCGCCCGGTCGTCGTCACTTGCGGGCCGTGCCTTTGAAGAACGTGTACGAAAACGTGCCGTCCTCGCCGGCCGTGCGATACAGGTCCCGGATCCCCCGGTCCCATTCCTCCGCGCCGATCCGTCCCGAGCGCAGCGCCTGCTCCCGGACTCCCTCGACCATCGCGGTGAACGTGTTCTTCGTGAACCCCTCGACCAGCTCCGGCCGGCTCGAATCGGCGTAGACCGTCCGGGGGGAAACCGCCGCCTCCCGGAAGCCCGCCCGCTTCAGCAGCGGGTAGAGCTCCCTTCCGATCAGGGAGTTTCCTCCCGCCTCCGCCTGCATGTCGACGAGGCAGCGGATCGCCTCCCGGGCGGACGCGCTGTCCGGATGGAAATACGCCGACCCGTGGTCCCCCTCGATCGCGGTGATCGTCCCGCCGGGCTTCAGCACCTCCCGGAGCCGCGACAGCGCCGCCGCCGGATCCGGGAGATGCTCCAGGACGAAACAGAGGAATACGTGGTCGAAGCTGTTCTCCCGGAACGGCAGGCGGAAGATGTCGCACCGGAGGAAGGCGACGTTGGCGAATCTCCGCGATGCGACGCGACGCCGCGCCGCTCCGAGGGAATCCTCCGACCGGTCGATGGATGTGAACGCCGCCCCGGGGCTGTTCCGCGCAAGGATCACGGTCTGGGCGCCGACGCCGCAACCCGCCTCGAGCACCCTGGCCCCCGCCGGATAGACCGTATCGGAATGAAGCAGGGCGGCGAGCGTGTCCGCCTGGTCCGTCAGCCGGACGCCCTCCCTTTCCGTGTAGCCGTGGACGTACCGCTCTTCCATCATCCCGGCAGCAGCCCTTCCAGCATTTCGGCCGCGTCGCGGACCAGATCGACGCACCGGGTGCGGAACAGCTCCTTCTCAACCGCGATGCGATAACCTTCGGGCGTGCTGATGTCGCAGCCGAGGAGGTCCTTGCAGGCCAGCGCCCCGTGCCGCTCCCGGAACTTCCCCGTGAGCGATCCGACCGCGGCATATGCGTCCCTGCGCCCCTCGATCTTTCTGCAGCCCTCCCCGCAGAAGGCGAGCCCCAGCACCATGTAGGCGCCCGTGACCGCTCCGCAGGTCCCGGCCATCCGCATCCCTCCTCCGAATCCCGCCGCGACCCGCACCCCGAGGCCTTCTTCCATGCCGAAGCGGGGGCCGTAGACCGCCAGGATCGCCTGGGAGCAGGTGCAGCCGTCCCGGAACAGTTCCACGGCCTTGTCGATATCGCTCATTCCCTGCCTCCTGCCTTCGCCCAATCGACGGAAGACCCGCCTGCGGCGTTCCGGAACGATTCGCCCGAAAGGTCGAACAGCCAATAGCTGTTCGGCCGGATGCCTTTCAAGGTGTTCGCGTCGTTTTTATCGAATGCCTCCTCGAGCCGGCTTCCCGGTATCGGCGATGAAAACGGCAGGTACCTGTAGAATATGAACCCTCCGGTTTTCGTGAGGATCACTCCCACGCCCGTTGCGGTCATGAAACGGTCGTCGTCCGCGGAATGGACCAGCAGCATCAGATCCCCGCGTTCTCCCGGCGTGTCCGCACCCCGCTGCCCGAGAAAAAATCTTCCGGAATCCACGGAATCCTTATCGGGCGGTTCGGGCGTTCCGAATACGGCCATGAAATATCCGGGTCCCTTCATCGTGCCCCTCCCGGCGTCGCCTGCGCACCGGATGCAACGAAGTCCCCCTCCAGTTCGGCCACGTTTTCATCGTTGCATCGCAATGCGGAGGCCATTTTTATCCTTGCCCGGCCCTTCTGTTCCAGAACGGAGAGGAACCGGCGCCAGGCCGACGGATCGATATCGGCCGTCGTGGCCGTGAAGTTCCCGAGGATCGGGCGCTCGAACCTCATGGCGCTTTTATGGATCACGATCCGGCCGTCGATCTTTTCGCCGCGCAGCCGGATATGGAGCAGCGACCATGCCGCGAGCATCGCCACGGCGGAGGCGCTGCCGCCGAAGACGGTATCCCGGTGGTTGATGTTCGGGGCAAGGGGCGCGGCCAACGTCACGCGGTCGAACGTGGCTTCCACGACCTCCACCCCCATCGCCCTGGAGATCGGGATGCGCTCGTGCAGGTATTTCTTCAGAGACTCCACAGTAT
>JBFLWB010000206.1 GCA_040758155.1 Thermodesulfobacteriota bacterium | reverse complement strand
CGTCTTCAAGACGATGGTGTACCGCGTGTCGCGCTGGTGCAACGAGAGCCGCGGGCACGAGGTGATCCCGGAGCGGGTGATCGTCAAGCCGCCCTCGGCGGAGCTGCGGCCCGGACAGAAGGACACCGACTCCCTGCCGGAGTACGTGGTGCTCGATCCGATCCTGCGGATGTACGTGGAGGAGGACAAGACCATCGCGGAGATGGTGGCGGCGGGGCACGAGGAGGACACGGTCCGGCGGGTCGTCTCCATGGTGGACCGCAGCGAATACAAGCGACGCCAGGCCCCGCCCGGCGTGAAGATCACCCCCCGCGCCTTCGGGAGAGACCGCCGGATGCCGGTCACGTGCAGGTTGGAGGGGTAAGCGGTCAGCGCACCATCACCGTCGAGTACTTCGCGATCCGGACCAGCCCGGGCTTCGCTCCCTTGAACTTCGAGACGTGGCGCGCCTCGGCGAGGAAGACGGGCACGTTCCGCGATCCCTTCGCCTTGCTGTGGAGCACCGCCAGCCGCGCCCCTTCCTCGATCACCTCTTTGGGGATCTCCTTGCCGGGGAGCCGCTTGACGAGGACGTGGCTCCCCGGGATCCCCTGCGCGTGCAGCCAGAGGTCGTCGGGCGCCGCGAGCTCCTTGACGATCCGGTCGTTCCCGACGTTGTTTCGCCCGACGAGGATCGTGTGGCCGCGGAACTCCACGGTCTCGACCTGGGGGACGACCGGCCGGGGGCCTTCGGCCCGCCCGCCCTTCTTCTTCGCGGGTGCCTTCGACCGGGCGCCGAAGGATAGCGACAGCTCCTGCCGCACCGCGATCAGCTCGTCGCGGGTTCGCGCCGCCGCGAGCTGCTCCTCGAGCGATTCCACGTAGTAGACGCTCTCGGCCACCTCGCGCTTCCGCTTCCGGACGATCTCCATCGCGTTCTTCGCCTTCCGGGCGAGGCGGAAGCAGCGCTCCATGTTCTCCACGGGCGTCTTCGCGGGGTCCAGCGGGATGCCCATGAACGAGGTCATCCCTTTCCGGAGCTCGGCCAGGTTCGCCTTCAGCGTTTCCCCGCGGGCGCCCCCTTTCAGTCCTTCCAGCAGCCGCTCCTCGTCGCCGCCGACGTTCTCCAGCTTGTGGCGCTCCTTCTTCAGCAGCGCGGCGATCCGGGTGGAGAGCTGCTGCCGGAGCGCGGCCAGCTCCCGCGCCTCGGAGACGTCCGCGTAATACCGGTCGGCCGCGCCGTTGGCGGTCGGGCAGGGCTGGAAATCGACGAATCCCGCCGCTGGGCAGGGGAAGGGGAGGATTCGCCGCTTCCCGTTGGGCAGCGTCCCGATGCCGGGCGCGAAATCGTCCTCCTCGTACCGCCGCACCAGCTCCCGCAGCGCGACGTACAGCGCTTCGGGGCTCTCCCTCCCGCGCGCCGCGGCCTCATGCGCCGCTTCCCGCCCCAGCCCCGCCACGGAGTCCTGCAGCGTCCTGGCCAGTCCCTCGCCGCCCGTGGCATGGATCCTCGCGGCGTCCTCCGGCGTTACCGACGGCAGGAACACTCTCGCGGGGGGCGGCAGCGGCCGGTACGGGGCGCCCGCGGCGACCTCCCGGATCCGGCTCTCCTCCGGCGACACCGTCCTCAGCGGGCATAGGATCGTCCCGTCCCCTTCGACGTAGATCAGGTTGGCGTGCCGGCCGAACAGCTCCGCGTGGAGGGAGGTGCGGGCATGCTCGGCGTCGTGGCGCGTTGAAAGAAAATCGATCCGCACGGAGCGGTCGAACGGCGCGATCGCGAACGACGCGATGCGCATCCCCTCGAGGTGCTTCCTGAGGTACTGGCAGAACATGGGAGGGACGGCCGGGTTGGGGGCCTTTCGGGTGGTCAGGTGGATCCGGCAGCTCTCCGGATCGGCGGACAACAGGAGGCGCTTCTCGTCGCGTCCCGTCCAGAGCGTGAGGACGATCTCCCGGTCGGCGGGCTGGTGGACGCGGGAAACCAGCGCGCCGTGGAGGGCGGCCGAAAGCTCGGCGACGACCTGCTTGAGGAGGAGAGCGTCCATCGCCATCTATTCTACGCCGGGGAACGGCTTCTCCGGGCGCCGGTCGGTGCGCGCCTGACCGATGGCCGCGTCCTCGCCAAGGTGATAGAATGCCTGCGCCGCATCGCGTTGCGGCGGAGGTGGCGGATGAAACGTGACATCGGGCGCGTCCTGCTGGCGGCGGCATTGCTCGTCCTGTCCTCGTGCACCGCGAGCAGGAAGGAGCTGCAGCCTCCCCCTCCGCCCCCGCCACCGGTCCCCGCTCCGGCCCCGGCTCCTACACCGGCACCCGCTCCTCCCAAGATCGAAGTCGTTAAACTTCAGATGGCCGCGAACAAGGAATTCGTCGGCATCCAGCTCCGGGTGCCGGGCAGCGAAAGGAAGAACCTGCAGGCGTCGGAAATCTATCTGGTGGACGAGACGACCGGGGAGAAGTTCACGGTGGTCCGCCTCGACCGGATCGGGCGGCTGGCGGAGTTCCGGGATCCGAAGGACAAGAGCATCCACCACCTCATGTTCCGGAACCGGGACGGAAAGCTGAAGATCGGGTCGAAGATCTCCGTCGTCATAGGGACGGTGCGATACGAGCACCTTCTGATCCAGCCGTAGAAGCGCCCTCCCGGGCGTTCAGGACCTCCCGGGCCTTTCTCGAAAGTAGCCTCGGCGTGATCGGCTTCTGCAGGAACGCGCGCCCCGGAGCCATCCGGGCGAACAGCTTCTTCGCGTCCTCGGCGTACCCGGACATGTAGAGGACCGGAGTGCCCGGCCTCGCGTCCACCACCTTCTCGGCCAGCTCGATCCCGTTCATCCCGGGCATGACCAGGTCGGTCACCAGCAGGTCGATGCGCCCTTCGTGGCGGCCGACGATCTCAAGGGCGGAAGGGCCGTTCGGGGCGTCGAGGACGTTGTACCCGCTTCCCTTGAAGATCTCGACGGCGAGCTCCCGCACCATGTCCTCGTCCTCCACCAGGAGGATGGTCTTGTCGCCTTCCGGCTCCCGGTCGTCCGCCTCCCTGCGCTCCTCCTGCGCGTCCTGCTCCTTCTCCTCGGCGACGGGAAGGTAGACGGTGAAGGCGGTGCCTTCCAGGGGGGAGCTGGAGACGAGGATGTATCCGCCGCTCTGCTTGACGATCCCGTACACGGTGGCGAGGCCGAGCCCCGTTCCCTTGCCCTGCTTCTTCGTGGTGAAGAACGGCTCGAAGATCCGCGAGAGGATCTCCTCGTTCATGCCGACCCCGTTGTCGGAGACACGGAGGGTGACGTAGCGGCCCGGCGGGATGGTCAGCTCCCGTTCCGCCAGCGGGGCGTCCAGCGTCACGTTTGCCGTCGAGACGACCAGCTTCCCCCCGGCGGGCATCGCGTCCCGCGCGTTGACGCAGAGATTCATCAGGATCTGGTCCATCTGGTTCGGGTCGGCCCGGACCATCCAGAGGTCCTCCTGGGTTTCCGTGGCGAAGTCGACGTCCTCCCCGATCAGCCGGCGGAGCATCTTCCCAAGGTTCTCCACCACGGCGTCCAGCCGCAGCGGCGTCGGCTTCAGGACCTGGCGTCGGCTGAAGGCAAGGAGCTGCTGCGTCAGCGAGGCGGCGCGCTCGCCCGCCTTGTGGATCTCCTCGATCTCGCGCCGCACGGGGTTCCCCTCGTCGGTCCGCAGCAGCAGGAGCTCGCTGTATCCCGTGATCACCGAGAGCAGGTTGTTGAAGTCGTGGGCCACGCCCCCCGCCAGCTTCCCCACCGCCTCCATCTTCAGGGACTGCCGGAGCTGCTCTTCGCTGCGGCGCAGCGCTTCCTCGGCCGTCTTGGCATCCGTGATGTCCGCCAGGATCGCCATCATGGCGGAGACGTTCCCCTGCGCGTCGAGCAGGGGGGCGCCCGAGAAGGCGAGGACGATCTCCGAGCCGTCGCGGGTCCGGCCGGGGATCTCCGTGTTGGAGAACTTCCTCCCGTGCAGCACGAGATCGCACTTATCCCGCAGTTCCCGGTTCCCGTCGCCGCAAAGGAGGGGATTCGCGTGTCCGATCGTCTCCGGCTCGGTCCATCCGAACATGCGGACGGCCGCCGGGTTCCACACACGCACCGTCCCGGAGGCGTCGCTGACGACCACCGCCAGCGGAGAAGCGTCGATCAGGGAATGCAGAACATGGCTGGTCTCCTTGAACGCCGCTTCCGCCCGCGTCCGCTCCTCGAGGTGGTTCTTGATGGTCTCGAGCATGACGTCGTTCGCCCGGACCAGCGTGGAGATCTCGTTCTCCCGGGGGCCGGCGTCGGTGTCCGAGCCGGAATATTCCCGGATGGTCCGGAGCGCCTTTTCGTAGAGGCCGTTCAACGGAAGAACGAGCAGCAGCGCCAGCCCCGTGCCGGTCAGCGCGATGCCGACGAGGAGGATCAGCCCCCACTGCATCATCTTGGCCCGGTTCTTCGACATCAGCTCCCGGATGACGCTGATGTCGGTCTCGATCGCAAGGGAGAACCGTTCGTCCACAATGGTGATCGGGACATAGGTGTGCGAGCGGTAGATCTTCTTGTCCATGCGGAAGACGGGTGCGTTCCGCTCCAGGCTGATTTTGGCGAGCGCCGGATCGAACGCCTTGGACAACGCGATGTCGTAGGAGCCCGCGATCACCTTCCCGGTCGTGGCGATGAACACCTGGCTGCCCGTCTCCCGCGCGATCCGGGACGCGAATTCGTCGTCGATCCGGTTGCCGAGGATCATCACGCCGGCCGGCTTGTTCCCGCCGAAGACGTAGACCGGCACGATGGCGCGGATGCCGAAATTCTCCGGGTCCGGGTAAGGGAACGAAGTGACGACCTGCTGGCCCGTCAGCGCCTTCCCGAACGCGGGCAGCTCCGACAGCTTCCCGCCCCAGGCCCCTTTCCCCGTTCCCTTTCCGGCGCTGAAGAGGATGTTCCCGTTCGGATCGGACATGATGAAGACCGGCAGGTTCAGCTTCGGGTAGACCTGGTTCATCGCCGACACCAGCGGCTTCACGTCGCCTCTCGTCCCCTGGTAGTGGAACAGCCCGTAAACGATGTCCGTGTCGTTCTTAAGGATCCTCGCCAGGCTGGAGATCCTGTCCACCTCGGTGGTGACGATGGATTCGATCGTGCGGTGGATGTTGCGGGCCTTGTTGCTTTCCCGTTCTTCGAGCACCGCGTGGAAGGCGGACTTGTTGATGAAGTATCCGACGGTCAGGATGCCGGCGCTGATGGAGAGGAGGAGCAGGACGATCGGGATGACGATGGTGTTCCGGAAACGGATCCGGCGAATTTTCCCCTGGAGATCGCCAAGTATTTTGGTAACAGTATTCAATAGTTTTTCTCTCTTGGGACAGCCGGCACCTCACATTTCATATCGGCGATAACTGGCGGAAACTTGATTAATATTTGTTTATGTGCGGATCCTGTTGAACGGCTGCCTTAGAGGAGGGTTTGCCATGTCCTATACCGAAGCGTCCGGCATCCGGATATATTACGAGACGCATGGAGCCGGTCCCCCGTTGCTGATGATCAACGGGCTGGGAAGCGACCACCTGGAGTGGCTGTTCCAGGTGCCCGCGTTCGCGTCCCGCTTCCGGGTGGTGGTCTTCGACAACCGGGGCACGGGCAAGAGCGATGTCCCGCCGGGGCCGTACACCACCGCACAGATGGCCGACGATGCCGTCGCCCTGCTGGATGCCCTCGGGATCGCGCGCGCCCACGTCCTGGGCGTGTCGCTCGGAGGCATGATCGCCCAGGAAGTGGCTCTGCGGCACCCGGGCCGGGCGGACCGCCTGGTCCTCGGATGCACCGGTCCCGGGGGAACCCTGTCCGTCCGTCCCTCGGCGGAGGCGATGGCTCCTTTCTTAAATGCGGGAAACGAGGACCGGGAGGCGGACCTGCGGAGGATGATCCCCTACCTGTACTCGGATCCTTATATCGCGGGACGCCCGAAGGAGATCGAGGATTTCGTCCGGCGACGGCTGGAGCACCGGACCCCTGTGGAAGGATTACGTGCCCAACTTGCCGCCGCCGTTACGCACGATGCGGCCGACCGGCTCGGACGGATCCGGGCGAAGACACTGGTCATCACGGGGGACGGCGACCGGCTGGTTCCGCCGGAAAATTCCATCCGCATCGCCCGCCGGATCCCCGACGCCAAGTTGGTCATCCTCCCAGGCGCCCCGCATCGCCTCTTCGCGGAGAACGCCGACGCCTTCAACCGGGAGGTGATGGAGTTCCTGAGAGCAGAACAGGGACGTTCCTGAGAACTTCCGCAGAAGAGGGACAGACGTGGGG
>JBFLWB010000205.1:3230-5514 GCA_040758155.1 Thermodesulfobacteriota bacterium | reverse complement strand
GCGGAGCATGCACCAGTCGATGAAAAATCCGCTGTTGCGGTGCCAAGACTGCCCCGCGTGGGAGAGGGCGTTCATGTGGGCGGGCGACAGGGAGCATCCGTAGAGGCAGCTGTTGTTCACCAGCAGCTCCAGGTCGCACCGGACCGCCTTGCGGATCTTATCGAGGGTGGCGAACTCCCGGTTGACGAGGATGCTGTCGAGGACGATGCAGTCCGCGCCCATCTCCTCCCACATCTGCGCCTTGCGGATCCGGTCGATCCCGGCGAACACCGAGATCCGCACCTTGAGCCCCGGGAAGCGCGTCTTGACGAGCCGCAGGACCAGGGGGGAGGAGACGGTGACGGATTCCACCCCGATCTCCCGCAGCCAGGAGCAGAGCTCCTCGATCTCCTTCTGCCCCGCCCGGGTGATCTCCCGGTTTCCGATGCACGAGGCGTTCAGCAGGTAGTTGAACCCGATGCCCGCGGAACGCGCGTGCTCCACGTGCGCCGCCAGCTCCCTCCGGGAGATCCGGGCAAGCTGGTACGGGGCCCGACCGCCTCCCACGGCGTCCTGCCGCAGCTTCCCGAACAGCTCCACGACCGGGAAATCCCGGAGCGCTTCGACCAGGGCGGGGTCGAAGTTCGTGGCGACGGAGAGTCTCATGCGGGGCGGGAAAGGGTCAGGACGACCGCTTCGACGGCGAGCCCGGGCCCGAAGGCGACGGCGAGCACCCGCTCGCGCGTCTTCGCGCCGCCGCGGAGGACCTCGTCAAGGACGAACAGGATGGTGGGGCTGCTCATGTTCCCGCACCGGCGGAGCACCTCGCGGGACGCGGCCACCTGGGCCGGCGCGAGATCGAGGGTCCTCTGGACCTGGTCGACGATGGCCTTCCCCCCGGGGTGGACCGCCCAGGTATCGATCTCCGCAACGGAGATGCCGGCCGACGCAAGGGCCGGCGCCACCAGCTCCCGGATGTTCCCGCCGATGATCTTCGGCACGTAGGTGGACAGCGCGATGTCGAAGCCGTGGTCGCCGACGCTCCAGGCCATGTCGTGCTCCCCCGCAGGGACGAGCGCCGACCGGAAGGCGTCGATCCGGTAGGCGGAGGCTCCGGGAACGGGCTCCCGGGCCGACACGACCGCCGCCGCCGCGCCGTCGGAAAAAAGGGAGTTCGCCAGCAGGTTGTCCTCCGCCCCGGTGAGCTGCATGTGGAGCGTGCACAGCTCCAGGCAGACGACCAGGACCACGGCCGAGGGGTCCGCAGCGCAGAACTGCGCCGCCATCCGCAGCGCCGGCAAGGCGGCGTAGCACCCCATGAACCCGAGGTGGTACCGCTGCACGGAGTCGGGTATCCCGAGCTCCCGCACGATGAAAAAGTCGGGGCCCGGGTTGTAGAAGCCGGTGCACGAGGCGGTGACGACGTGGGTCACGTCGGAAGGGAGGAACCCGGCGGGCCCACCCGAAAGCGCGTTGCGGGCGACCCGGACGGACAGGTCGCGGGACCCCGCGGCGAACCGGTCGTTGCGCGCGGCGGTGCCGGGGGAGCTCGCCCCGTTGCCCGAAGTGCCGGAGAAGAAGGCGTCCTCCCCGTACCAGGCGCTGCGCCCGAGGATGGAATGACGCGTTTCGATCCCCGAATTCCGGTAGACGGCGCGCACCAGCCGCCGCTCACGGTCGTCCCGGGCCCACTCCTGCATCTTCGCCATCGCCTCCTCCTGGGAGAAGGAGAACTCCGGCAGCAGCGTTTCGATCCGGTGGATCCAGGCGGTCGTCATGGCGTCTCCTGGATCTCCACCCGGAAGGACGCCTTCACCAGGACCCGGTCCCCCACCCGGATGAGTCCGAGGACGGAGGGCGCCTTGAGCCCGAATTGCTTCAGCGACACGGGAAACTCCACGTCGAAGGAGACGCGGTTCCCTTCCTCCTTCAATCCGCCCGCGGAGGCCGCGATCTTCCTCTCCATCCCGCGGATCTCCAGAAAGACGTCAAGTGGGGCCTTCCCCGCGGCGTCCTCTTTCATCCGCCGGCGGACCGCATCGATGTCGACGTCGCGGGCCGAGGCGTGGATGAAGGGATGCTGTTCGTCCCGGAACATCTTCCGCATCTCCCTGTCCCTCGAGTCGTTCTCCGTGTCCATTCCGCCGACGGGTACATCCAGCTTCACCAGCGGTAAAACGGAACCCCCCCCGGGGGCCCGCTCCAGCGTCGCCGCAAACGGAAGGCATTTCCCCGTCCCGTTGAAGTCGTGCAGAGTGGACGTCCCGAGGAACCGGACGTCGCATGCGCCGCGGATCTCCGCGGC
>JBFLWB010000205.1:0-3220 GCA_040758155.1 Thermodesulfobacteriota bacterium | reverse complement strand
AAGCCTGCGCGGCGAAAAGAAGAAACAATACGGCCGCCGGTCGGGCATGACGGATCATTTGCCCCTCCCTCCGATTCCCGAATAGGACTCTTCAAGATTGCGGGGAATTTTTCCTAATATAACACATCCTGGAGTTCCCCATCGCCCGGAACCATCCGTACGATGGCCTCTCTGCACAAGCGGTTTCGGATAGAAGGGGCGGCGATGCGAAACCGGGATAAAACAACGGGCGGCGCCCCCCCCGGAGGCGCCGCCCGCGGCATCGGAAAGATCCGCCGGCGTTACTTCCTCTTCGGTTCCTTCGCCTTGGCGTCCTTCACTTCCACGGAGACCGCCTGCATGCGGTACTCGATCGTCACCTTCGAGCCCACCTTGAGGTCTCCCGCCACCTTCGTGTCCGCCCCCCGGCCGACCTCCCACTTCTCCTTCCCCTTCTCCACGACGATGACGTCGTCCTTCAGTTCGAGAACGGGACCCGTCACCTGGTAGCTCTTCGGCCCTGCCGCGAACGCAAGGGACGCGGCCAGCAGGAAGACTGCGGCAAGCATCACGGCCTTCTTCATCGCGCGATTCTCCTTTCGGTCTGGGGGATCGGTTCCGCCCGGCGTATCATTAACGGTAAATATATAACAACGTGGAACGACCGGGGACCGAAGGAGGCCGCCGCGATGAGGTACAAACTGCTGGGCAACACGGGCTTGAGGATCTCGGAGCTGTGCCTCGGGACGATGACGTTCGGCGAGGAGTGGGGATGGGGGGCATCGAAGGAGGAGTCGCGCCGGATCTTCGAGGCGTTCGCGGAGGCGGGCGGGAATTTCGTAGACACCGCCAACCTGTACACCGGCGGAACGAGCGAGCGGCTCACGGGGGAATTTTTGAAAGGGCGCAGGGAGCGGTTCGTCCTCGCGACGAAGTACACCCTGACCATGTCCCCCGACGACCCCAACGGCGGCGGAAGCCACCGCAAGAACCTGGTGCAGTCGCTCGAGGCCAGCCTCAAGCGGCTCGGCACGGACTACGTGGATCTGCTATGGGTGCACGCCCACGACATCGCGACGCCGGTCGAGGAGACGATGCGCGCGCTCGACGACGCGGTGCGGGCCGGCAAGACGCTCTACGTCGGGATCTCCGACGCCCCCGCGTGGATCGTCTCCCAGGCCAACACCCTCGCCGCGCTCAAGGGGTGGACTCCATATGCCGCCCTGCAGATCCAGTACGGCCTCGCGGACCGGACGCCCGAGCGCGACCTGCTGCCGATGGCGAAGGCGCTGGGGCTCGCCGTGACGCCCTGGGGGGTCCTCGGCGGGGGGGTCCTCTCCGGGAAATACCGGTCGCCGAAGGACCGGCCGGCCGGGACACGCTACGCCACCGACGAGAGGTGGGCCGAGCTCAACGTGACGGAGCGCAACGTCCGGATCGCGGACGCGGCGGGGGCGGTCGCGAAGGAAATCGGCCGGAGCGCGTCCCAGGTGGCGCTGGCCTGGGTCCGCCAGCAGCCCTATGGTCCGATCGTCCCGATCTTGGGTGCGAGAACGCTCGCGCAGCTCAAGGACAACCTCGGCTGCCTCGATTTCACCATCGGCCCGGAACAGCTCGAAGCGCTCGACGCCGCGAGCCGTGTGGAGCCGGGATTCCCGCACGACTTCCTCCTCCGGGGGAGGCCGTACGTGTTCGGAAAAACGTTTCCCCTGATCGACTTCCATCGTTAAAGTAGAAACCAATCCGTCCACCGGGAGGACCGCCATGCAGGAATTCGAGAAGCTGGGAGTCTTCTATCTCGGGCGCGAATTCGACCTGGAGAAGGGCGCGCTTTCGGCGGAGCCGGTGCTCTACGATTCCCGGGACCTGACGACCCACGCGGTCTGCGTGGGGATGACGGGGAGCGGCAAGACGGGGCTATGCGTCTCGCTGCTGGAAGAGGCGGCGATCGACAACATCCCCGCCGTCGTGATCGACCCCAAGGGCGACCTCTCCAACCTGCTGCTGACGTTTCCGGAGCTGCGCGACACCGACTTCCTCCCCTGGATCAACGAGGAGGACGCCCGCAGAAAAGGGATGGCGCCGGCCGACTTCGCCGCGGCGCAGGCGGCGCTCTGGAAGAAGGGGCTGGCGGACTGGGGGCAGGACGGGGAGCGGATCCGCAGGCTGCGGGACAGCGCCGAGTTCGCCGTCTACACCCCGGGCAGCACCGCCGGGATCCCGGTCTCCATCCTGAAATCGTTCGCCTGGCCGGGCAAAGCCGTCGTGGAGGACCCCGAGCTGCTGGGAGAGCGGATCGGCGCCACGGCGACGGGGCTGCTGAGCCTCCTCGGGATCGAGGCGGATCCTCTCCAGAGCCGGGAGCACATCCTCATTTCCACCCTTCTCGACGACGCATGGAAACGGAAGCAGAACCTGGATCTTCCCGGCTTCATCCAGGCGATCCAGACGCCGCCCGTCGCCCGCGTGGGCGTCTTCGATCTCGAATCGTTCTTCCCTTCGAAGGAACGGTTCGCCCTCGCCATGAAGCTGAACAACCTGCTGGCCGCGCCGGGATTCTCCGCGTGGCTCGAGGGCGACCCGCTCGACATCGGCCGGATGCTCCACACGGAGACGGGGAAGCCGAAGGTGTCGATCTTCTCCATCGCCCACCTGAACGACGCCGAGCGGATGTTCTTCGTCACCCTCCTGCTCACCCAGCTCCTCGGGTGGATGCGCGCCCAGCCGGGGACCGCCAGCCTGCGGGCGCTCTTCTACATGGACGAGATCTTCGGGTACTTCCCGCCCGTGGCCAATCCCCCGTCGAAGGCGCCGCTGCTGACGCTGCTGAAGCAGGCCCGGGCGTTCGGGCTGGGGATCGTCCTGGCGACCCAGAACCCCGTGGACCTCGATTACAAGGGGCTCTCCAACGCGGGCACCTGGTTCCTGGGCCGGCTCCAGACCGACCGGGACAAGGAGCGCGTGCTCGACGGGCTGGAAGGGGCCGCCGGCGGCGGGGCGGGACGGTTCGACCGGAAGCGGATGGAGCAGCTGCTGGCCGGCCTCGGCCAGCGGGTGTTCCTGATGAACAACGTCCACGAGGACGCGCCGGTCGTCTTCCAGAGCCGGTGGGCGATGTCGTACCTGCGGGGGCCGCTGACCCGGACGCAGATCAAGCAGCTCATGGACCCGGTCAAGGCGGCGCGCTCCGCCTCCGCGCCCGCGGCCGCCCCCGCCGCCGCGCCCGCGGCCGCCCCCGCCG
>JBFLWB010000204.1 GCA_040758155.1 Thermodesulfobacteriota bacterium | reverse complement strand
GGGTTCGGATTGGGCGGGGTCGCGCGGCCGGCCGCGCTGCTCCACGTGCTGAACCACTCGATCGCGAAGGTGCTGCTGTTCCTGGTCGCGGGCGACCTGATCCTGCGGTTCGGCACCCAGCGGATCAAGGTGATCCGGGGGGTCCTCCGCCGCTTCCCTCTCGCCGGCTTCCTCCTGTTCGGCGGGATCCTGGCGATCGCCGGGTCGCCTCCGTTCGGGGCGTTCTGGAGCAAGTTCGGGATCCTCGCCGGGGGTGTGGCCGGCGGCAACATCGCCGTATCGCTGCTGTACCTGGCGCTGCTCGCGGTGCTGTTCGGCTCCTTCCTCGTGCACGGGAGCAACATGGCGCTGGGCGAGGGGGAGCCGGCGCCGGTCGCCGCCGCGGACTGGTGGTGCCTGGCGCCCGCCTGCGCGCTCCTGTTCGCCTCCGTCTGGCTGGGGATCCACGTTCCGCAGCGGCTCTATGAGACGCTGGAGCGGCTTGCCTCCGCGCTGGCGTTCTCGTGAGAGGGGGAAGGGCTTGAGATGATGCGCTGCGTCCGGATATTCGACCTCGCGGAATCCCGGCCTCTGGCCGAGGACCGGTTCCGGGAATTTCTCCGGGAGGGGATCGCGGGGGGCGACCGCCTGCTGGCGTTTTTCGCGGAGGAGCCCTCCCCGGGCCGGTTCCTCCTGCACGCGGTCGTCGGGGGAAGCGCGCCGGGCCGGTTCGCCCACGGCTGCGCGGAGATCTCCGGCCAGGCCTACTCCACCTTCACGGATGTCTGCCCGGCCGCCCACTGGTTCGAGCGGGAGGTCTACGACCAGTTCGGCATCGTCCCCGAGGGACACCCCGAGCTCAACCCGCTGCGCTTTCACGAAGGATGGCCGAAGCGCTTCTTCCCGTCCCGGAGCCCGGAGGCCCCGGAGGCGGAGCCGCGCAGGGGATACCGGTTCCTTCAGGTCCGGGGCGAGGGGATCCACGAAGTGTCCGTGGGGCCCGTCCACGCGGGAGTCATCGAGCCGGGGCATTTCCGCTTCTCCTGCGCCGGGGAGACGATCCAGCACCTCGAGATCCGGCTCGGGTACCAGCACAAGGGGACGGAGTCGCTGCTCGCCGGGAAGCCGGGGTACCGGCATCTGATCCTTGCCGAATCGATCTCGGGCGACACGGCCGTCGGCCATTCCAACGCCTGCGCCCGCCTCCTCGAGGCGCTCCTCGGGCGGCCGGCGGATCCGTCGGCGGAAAGCTGGCGCTCCATCGCGCTCGAGCTGGAGCGGATCGCCAACCATGTCGGGGACCTGGGCGGCCTCGCGACCGACATCGGGTACCTTTTCGGCGCCGCCCACTTCGCCCATCTGCGCGGGCAGGCGCTCGGCCTCCTGACCACGCTTACGGGAAACCGGTACGGGCGCGGCCTGAACCGGATCGGCGGATTGGCGCCGCGCATCCCGGGAACCGCCCCGGAGCCGATCCTCGACCGGCTGCGCCGTCTGCGGGTGGACGCCGAAAAGGGCGGGTCGATCATGCTCGAGGCGCCCTCCGTCGTCGTCCGGATGGAAGGGACCGGCTGCCTCCGCCTCCGGACGGCGACGACGCTGGGCATCGTCGGCCCCGCCGGCCGGGCATCGGGACGCGACGTCGACGCGCGGCGCGATTTCCCGTCTCCCTGCTTCGCGGAGTTCCCGCCGACGGTCATATTGCAGCGGGAGGGCGACGTCCTGGCCCGCGCGCGGGAGCGCTACGAGGAGATGCTCGAATCGTTCCGATGGCTGTCGCTCGTGCTCCCGACGGCGGGAGCCGGCGGCGGCGCGCTTTCCGGCGGCTCCGCGGATGCGCCTTCCGGCCGCAGGCTGGTCGTGTCCGTGGAGGAGGGGTGGCGCGGGGAGATCGTCCACGCCGCCGTGGTCGACGAGGCGGGAGGGATCGCGGCTTACAAGGTCGTGGACCCGTCGTTCCACAACTGGCCGGGGCTCGCCTTCGCGGTGCGGGAAAACGTCATCTCCGATTTTCCACTGTGCAACAAGAGCTTCAACCTGTCGTATTCGGGCGCGGACCTTTAGGGCAGGGCCGGGGAGGCGGGAAAATGCTGGAGGCGTTCACCGGAAGATTCAGGGTGGGGAACACGGCATTGGGGCTGCCTCCGGAGGGGCTTCCGGAAAGATATCGGGGCGCGCCCCGGCTCGGGGAGGAGTTCTTCTCCGGCGATGCGGCGGAAATCGGCGCGATGGTTTGCCCGACGGGGGCGGTCGACGCGGGGAAAAGGACCCTCGACCTCGGCAGATGCGTGTTCTGCGGGTATTGCGAGGAGGCGTGCGGGGGGAAAGGCATCCGCTTCACACCGGACCCGCACCTGCCGTTCGGCACTCGGGAGGAGCTGGTCATCGGAAGGACGCCGCACGCGCCTGCCGTCGCCGCGAAGAAGCTGCGCTCCCTCCTCGGGCGGTCGCTCCACCTGCGGGAAGTGTCCGCGGGCGGCTGCAACGGGTGCGACCTCGAGGCGCAGGCCGCGGGGAACCCGAATTTCGACTTCCAGCGGTTCGGGATCGACTTCGTGGCCTCCCCGCGCCACGCGGACGGGATCCTCGTCACGGGGCCGGTCACGAAGAACATGAAGGAAGGGCTGGTCAAGACGTACGAGGCCGTCGCGGAGCCGCGGATCGTCATCGCGATCGGCGCGTGCGCCGCCAGCGGCGGGATCTTCCGCGGGTCGCACGCCGTGGAGGACGGCGTCGGCGGAACGGTCCCGGTCGACCTCTACATCCCCGGGTGCCCGCCGCACCCGCTTTCGATCCTCTACGGAATCGTCGCCTTTTTCGGGAGGTATCCCGGCCGCGTCCCCGCCGGGGCGGCGGAGCCGTAGTCTTCCGAAAGGAGCTTGCGCGCGACTTCCTCCGGGAAGAGGTGCCGCACTTCCCTCTCCACCGCGGGGAGGATCGGGTGGGTGCGGTTCTCCCGCTTCATGCACCAGACGTCGTCCATGTCCTCGTCGACGGTGAGCTCGCCCTCGCAGACCACCAGCGGGAACATGATGCAGAAGCGCGGCTTGAATTCCCACTCGTGCCAGCCCAGGTCGACCGCCGCCTTCTGCAGGGAGCATCCGTGCCCCGGGTGGAAGAAGACGCAGTAGTCTCCCGCCACGTTGGTTTCCACGGCGACGCCGCTCGGGCAGTCCGGATCGTCCGTAGTCTCCCCGAACCAGGACGCCGGGTCCTTCGCCTCGGGGCGCATGTACGGGACGAACAGCTCCGCGTTCCGGAGGATGACGTCCTTTTCCTTGATGTCGGCCCATACGCCGCCCTTGCAGCAGCGGCTTTTGCACTGGGCGAGGGAGCAGCTTCGCGGGAACTTCGCGTGGTACACGAGCGGATCGATCTTCATCGGGGTGCGCGCCTTGTGTGGAAGATATGAATCATTCTAAAGCTTCTTCGCGAAGAAGAGAAAGGAAAAGGGCCCCGCGCGGGGGCCCTTTCCGGAAAAACCTTTCCTTCGGGCCGGCCTTACAGCTTCCCGACGAGGACGAACGCGATGACCAGCGCGTAGATGACGAGGGACTCGATCAGCGCGAGGCCGACGATCATCGGGATGAAGATCTTGTTCTGGGCGGAAGGATTGCGCGCGATCCCCTCCAGCCCGGCCGCGATGGCCCGGCTCTGGCCCAGCGCGCCGCCGAACGCGGCGATCGCGATGCCGAAACCCGCCGCCAGGGCGATGACGGCCTTCACGTTGGAATCCCCGCCCGCGGCAGGAGCGCCTTCCTCCGCCGCCAAAGCCACCGACGCCAGCGCGATGAAGAGCGTGGCGACGAGGAGAGAGAAAGTGAATCTGCGGAACATAGGGTGTTTCCCCCTTTCAGGATGATCCCGGCGAAAAGCCCCGCAAAGCCCGCCGGGGTGTTGCGTGGATCAGTGTTCCTCCGAGTGCGTGACCGCGCCCGAGATGTAGATCATGGACAGCACGGTGAAGATGAACGCCTGCATGAAGGAGACGAACAGCCCCAGCCCGAGGAAGATCGAGGGGACGAGGATGGGGATCAGCGCCATGAAGCCGGCCACCACCGCGTGGTCGCCGGTGATGTTGCCGAAGAGGCGCAGGGAGAGCGACATCGGCCGCGCCAGGTGGGAGATGATCTCGATCGGCAGCATGATCGGGGCCATCCACCACACGGGGCCGAGGAAGTGCTTGAAGTAGGCGACGCCGTTCTCGCGGACGCCGAAGTAATGGGTCGACAGGAAGATGACCAGCGCCAGCCCCACGGTGATGTTCATCTTCTGCGTCGGCGGGAGGAAGCCGGGGATGAGCCCCAGCAGGTTCATGAACAGGATGAAGATGAAGCACGACGCCAGAAGCGGCAGGTACTTCTTGTAGTGGTGCCCGATGATGTCCTCGGCGAGCTGAGCGAGGAAGCCGAGGATCAGCTCGAAGAAGTTGCGCAGCGTGAGCCGCCCTTCCGGGACCACCATGTCGGAGGTCTTTTTCCCGCCCACGACGAGGTACGACGCGACGACCAGGAACGCGGCGATGAAGAGCGCGGCGTACATGTAGAAGTATTTCTGCCCGCCGGGCAGCGCCATGAAGAAGGAATAGCCGTGCTCCTCCGCCGCCAGCGCCGACGCGGGCGTCGCGGCCGCCAGGAGAAGTCCGAGGATCGCCTTGCGCATTTCCGAGTAACCCCCGCGATGACTCGGCGGATGCGCCTTTCAGTCCGCCGGCTGGAACGATTTCACCAGGGCCTCCAGGAGGACCCCCAAAAACAGCGACGACAGCCCGATCAAAAACCCCAAAACATCGAACCAGCCGGACCGGACGACCAGGTAGACGAGCCCGATCAGGCCGAGGAACTTCAGCGCGTACTGGACGACGAACCGCTTGTTGACCGCGCCCTCGCGCAGGAACGCCTTTTCCAGGATCTTCCGGACGAGGAAGAAGTTCCCGCAGGCGATGGCGGCGCCGCACGCCGCCCCGGGGAGCAGCCGGAAGCTCGCCGCCCCGACGGCCGCCGCGACGGCGATCCCGGCGAGGATCGCCGCGGCGGAGAAAAAGATCCGGCGTTCCAGGGAGCGGATCGAAACCTCCCCGGAGCGTTCATTCTCCACCGGGCCGCTCCCGTTCTTTTTCCTTTTCCTCTTCCTTCTCCTGCTCTTTCACGGACCGTACGGCGGCGCGATAGAGGCTGCGCACTCCGGCGGCGAAGCCGAAGCCCATCCACAGGATCATCAGCCAGGGGGCGGTCCCGAGCCACTTGTCGAGGTAGTAGCCGATCCCCAGGCCGATGACCACCGACAGGGCCATCTCGAACCCGAGGGCGCTGTACCTTCCCAGCTCGCGGAAAAACGCCTTGCGGTCCTGTCGGTCGCTCATGAGCCCAAACGCAGGATTCTTATCATAGAAGCCGGGAATCCGTCAAATGGAAACCGGTTCCGCTTACAGCGTCCCGAGAACATCCCGCACCGCGGCGATCGTCCGGTCGAGATCCTTTTTCGTGTGCGCCGTCGAAACGAAGCCCGCCTCGAACTGGGATGGCGCGACGTAGACGCCGCGCTCCAGCAGCCCGTGGAAATATTTCGCGTACCGCTTCGTGTCGCTGCGCTTCGCCGACGCGTAGTCGGTCACCGGCCCCTCCTGGAAGAAGGTGGTCCACATCGACCCCACGCGGTTGGTGTAGGCCGGGACGCCCGACGCGGCGAACGCCTTCGCCAGCCCTGCGGCCAGGTAGTCGGCCTTCTCGTTGAGCTTCCTGTACGTCCCCTTGCGGGATAGCTCCGTGAGCGCGGCGATCCCCGCCGCCATCGCCAGCGGGTTCCCCGACAGCGTCCCCGCCTGGTAGACCGGCCCTTCCGGCGCCAGGGCGTCCATGACCTCTTTCCGGCCGCCGAACGCGCCCACCGGAAGCCCGCCCCCGATGATCTTCCCGAGGACGGTCAGGTCCGGCGCGATGCCGAACAGCTCCTGCGCGCCCCCGAACGCCACGCGGAAGCCCGAGATCACCTCGTCGAAGATCAGCAGCGCACCGTGCTTCTTCGTGAGCGCCCGCAGCGCGTCGAGGAATCCCGGCGCTGGAGGGACCACCCCCATGTTCCCGGGGATCGGCTCGACGATGACGGCCGCGACGCCACCCTTGTTCCTTTCGAAGATCCGCTCCACGGAGGCGAGGTCGTTGAACCGCGCGGTCAAGGTGTTCTTCGCCGTCTCCCGGGGGACCCCCGGGGAATCGGGCAGCCCGAACGTGAGCGCCCCGGAGCCGGCCGACACCAGCATCGCGTCGGCATGGCCGTGGTACCCGCCCTCGAACTTGACGATCTTGTCCCGCCCCGTGTACCCCCGCGCGAGCCGGACGGCGCTCATCGCCGCCTCGGTGCCGGAGGAGACCAGCCGCACCTTGTCGATGGAAGGGAAAGCGCTGCGGATGAGATGGGCCAGACCCACCTCCCCCGGCGTCGGGGCGCCGTAGCTCGTTCCGCGGAGCGCGGCCGACCGGATCGCGCCCACCACCTTCGGATGCGCGTGTCCGAGGATCATCGGCCCCCACGAGCCGACGTAATCGATGTAGACGTTCCCGTCCACGTCCCGCACCGTCGCGCCTTTCGCGCGCTCGATGAACAGCGGCGTCCCGCCCACCGAGCGGAACGCGCGCACCGGGGAGTTCACCCCGCCGGGGATCCGGTTCTTCGCCAGCGCGAAAAGCTTTTTCGATGTCGTCGTCTTCAGCCGGGCCACGGGAGGTCGCCTCCTGCCAGGGGATTCGTTCGCGGGAAAGGGAAAAATGATATCCCCCGGGACAGTCCCTGTCAAGATAAGGGGCAGGTTTTCTTTGGGTTTTCATCATCGACAAAACGCCATTATAGAATTGCTTGACAGAAGCGACCGGGCCGGGGTAAAAAGATAATTTCCGACGCGTCTATCCGTTTTATTCCAACGATACGGCTGGCGGGAAGGAAAGGGGCACGGCATGGGCATCCGGGACAAGGAGCTGATCGAGAGCCGTTTCGGCCCCCTGTGGTCCGGAAAAACCGAGGTCGTCCTCTGCGGACGGACCCGCACGCTCCTCGAAGTAAAACGGATGTTCGATCTGGCCGTCGAGGATGTCGTCGCCATCGACCTCGTCGAGCTTCCCGGCGACGTCTGCGCTTTCCGGTTCTACGACGGCGACGACCGGTGCGTCGTCGTCTTCGTCTTCGACGGGGAAGGGGAGATCCGGGAGGAACTCCGGGCCCACGTCGCCGAGTGGCTCGGCGACGTCTACCACGACACCGGCGCCCTGGCCTTCGATCCGGAGGCGATGGTCCACTGCCTCCGCCGGCGACAGGAGGAGAAGTGATGGCGCATCTCGCGTGCAGGAAGAGCTCCCTCCGGGAGTCCGCCGCCCAGTGGAACCTCGACGCCCTCGTCGAGACCGCGGGAGGCGACCTCATGCCCTGCTTCGTCTCGGTGATCTCCACCTACTGCACCGTGCAGGCTCCCAACACCGGGGAGGGCGAGTCGCTTCTCGAAGCCGTCGGGCGGGCGCTGGGGATGCCGCCGGCGACGCCTCCGCAGGCGGTCAAGGGCGGATCGTGCGACGGGGCGGACGAGGACGAGGAGTTCCCCTTCTCCGGCTCGATGGTTTCCGCCACGTGGGATTTCCCGGCCGCCCGGAAGAACGAGGTGATTTCGACGTTCCGGCGGATGTTCGGGCTGGACGCGCGGGGGGACGCGTGAACAGCTACGTCGAGCTGGTCCGGCGGCGCCTCGAGGACCGGACATCCAATCTCCTCGGGAACCTGGACGAGCTCCCCGAGCCGCAGCTCCGGTTCACGATGCGGATCTTCGGCGACTGCGTCGACGAGGAGGCCGCGAGGGAGATGTTCGCCGGATACAGCGAACATCTCTCGGAGGAGGAGCTCCGGAGTTTCGCGAAGCGGTTCGTTCCCGCCTACACCGGGTACGCGATCGCGGAGCTGGAAGAGAAGAAGAAGGGCGGCGAGCGGTTCGATCCTCCTTACCTGACGCAGGAGGAGTACCAGGAGATGACGGTCCGGGAGAAGTGGCCCCGGATCGCGGCGCGCCCGGACGACGTTCCTCCCCTCCAGCTTCGAAGAGAGATCGCCCGCGCGGCGATGCTGTTCCGGCCGTACATGCTCTCGGATCCGGGCTTCAACGAAGGGGTCCTCGAGTTCTCCCTGTACTTCGACCTGCTCGAGCGGATGCGCTCCCTCCCGGAAGCGCGGCTGCGCGAGGCGGCGGCGGAGGTCGCCCGAGGGATCGCGCGGGCCGTGGAAGCGGGCGCGACGGAGGAAGCGGAGCGTCTCCTGAAAGAGGTCCGCGGAACTGCGGCGGCCGTCGCGGGGCTCGATGCGGAGCCGGAGACGCTCCTGGGCCCCCCGATGGAGCGGTACCCGATGCCGGTCCCGCCGGAATACCGGTTCCGGGAGCTGCGCAACGAGCTCGCGGGGATGACGCTGAAGGAGCTCCGCCGCTCCGCGATGGTCCAGATCGACCTGCTGACCGCCGCGGAGACCCGCCGGATCGTCGGGCCGTTTTTCGAAAGGTACCCATCCTTCTTCGAGATGCCGGCGAAGGGGCTGCGGGAGCTGATCCTGGCGGTCGCGGAGGAGGCGGGACAAAGGTCGCTGCTGTCCTTCATCGAACGGTTCGGCTCGGGGCGGATGGCGATGGGAGAACCGGTGGACCACGAAGTCTGGAAGCTGATGCCCGAGGACGAGCGGCTGGCGCTGCTGCGCCGGGACAACGAGCGGATGGACGCTTCGATGATGGCGCGCCACCTCGCGCGGTTCCTCCTGTCGGAAAGCGAGCGCGACCTTTCGGACGCCGGGCGACAGATCGCCCTGCTCGCGGACCCGGCGTTCGTCGAGGCGGGCGGAACGATCCTGAAAGCGCTGGGCGGCGGAGAGGGCGGGGACCGGATTTCGCGCCTCTACGACGAGGTCACGGTCCGTTCCGTCCGCATGGCCGGGCTTCGGGGGGCGGAGCGGGAGACGGCGTATCGGGAAATCCGGGAGCGGATCGGGCGTGAAACCGGGGTTCGGCAAAATCCATCGGAGAGGTGAGCCGTAAAATGGTGTTCGAATACATGGATCGGATGATGATGTTCGAGGACACGCCGGAAGGGCTTTCGGCGGACATGGAATGGCTCAAGGAGGCGGGGAAGGAGGGCTGGGAGCTGGTTTCCT
>JBFLWB010000203.1 GCA_040758155.1 Thermodesulfobacteriota bacterium | reverse complement strand
CGTTACGGGCGAGCCGTACGTCCTCGGAATCTGGATTCTTCCGGTCGACGAACGTCTCCCGGCCGGCCTGGACGATTTCGACGAAAGGGGAAAGCATGCGGGCCCCTTCGAGCTCGCCGTAATCGATCCTTCCCTTCATGAACTGGAAGATCGAGACGCTCAGGCCATGCCCCGCGGCGCGCATCGCCGACCCGAGGGCGGCGGTGGTCTTCCCCTTTCCGTCGCCGGTGTACACCTGGATGAATCCTCTCCCGAGTCGGCAGGGACGCATGGGCTACCGCAGGAGGGCCGCGGAGATCACCAACCGCTGGATCTCCGAGGTCCCTTCGTAGATTTCCGTGATCTTCGCGTCGCGGAAATGCCGCTCCGCGGGGTACTCCTTGACGTACCCGTACCCCCCGTGGATCTGGATCCCTTTCCCTGCCGCCCGCATGGCCGCTTCGGAGGCGTACAGCTTCGCCATGGACGACTCCTTCGAGTGGCGCATCTTCCGGTCCTTCATCCAGGCCGCGCGCCACGTCAGAAGCCGGGCCGCATCGATCTCGGAGGCCATGTCCGCGAGCATCCACTGGATCGCCTGGAATTCGCAGATCGGCTGGCCGAACTGCTTCCGCTCCTTCGAATAGGCCAGCGCGTCCTCGAGCGCCGCGCGCGCGATGCCGACCGCCTGCGCCGCGATCCCGATCCGGCCGCCGTCGAGGGCGCTCATGGCGATCTTGAACCCTTCCCCATCCCCGCCCAGCCGGTTCGCGGCCGGGACGCGGACGTCCTCGAAGGCGATGGAAGAGGTGGGCGCCCCCCGGATCCCCATCTTGTTCTCGTGCCTCCCCCGGGAGACCCCCTTCCAGTTCATGTCGACGACGAAGGCCGTGATCCCCTTGTGCGCCTTCGACCGGTCGGTCATGGTGAACAGCACGCCGTAATCCGCCTCGGGGCCGTTCGTGATGAAGTTCTTCTCCCCGTTGACGACGTAGAAATCCCCGTCTGGCGTCGCCGTGGTCTTCTGCGCCCCGGCGTCGGATCCCGCCCCCGGCTCGGTAAGGGCGAAGCAGCCCAGTTTCTTCCCGGAGGCCAGCGGGACCAGGTATTCCCGCTTCACGTCCTCCGAGGCGAACTTGAGGATCGGGTCGCAGACCAGGGAGTTGTTGACGGACATGATGACGCCCGTGGACGCGCAAGCCCTGGAGATTTCTTCCATGGCGATGACGTAGCAGATGTTGTCCATCCCGGAGCCGCCGTACTCCTCGGGGACGGCGACGCCCATGAACCCGAGCTCGGCCATCTGCCGGACCAGTTCAGCCGGGAAGCGGCCCGTCTCGTCGAGCTCCGCCGCGAGCGGCAGGACTTCCTTCTGCGCGAAATTCCTCGCCGTCTCCCGGATCATCCTCTGCTCGTCGGTCAGTTCGAACTCCATGCGCCTTTCTCCTTGTCCTATTTTCCCGTGAAGTTCGGCTTTCTCTTTTCGAGGAACGCCGTGATCCCCTCCAGCCGGTCCGAGGTGGAGAAGCCTGCCGAGAACAGGGCGGCCTCCAGGGCGCAGCCGTTCGACAGGTCCAGGTCGAGCCCCCGGTTCATCGCCATCTTGGCCGTCCGCACGGCGACCGGCCCCCGGGAAAGGATCTTTCCCGCGATATCCCTCGCGGCCGCCATCAACTCCGCGGCGGGAACCACGCGGTTGACCAGCCCGATCTCGAAGGCCCGCCGGGCGCTGACCATGTCCCCGGTCAGGACCATTTCCTTGGCGAGGTTGCGCCCGACGAGCCGGGGCAGGCGCTGCGTCCCGCCGTACCCGGGGATGATCCCGAGCGTCACCTCGGGCTGCCCGAAGCGGGCGGTATCCGCCGCCATGATGAGGTCGCACGCCATCGCCACCTCGCATCCGCCGCCCAGGGCGAACCCGTTGACCGCGGCGATGACTACCTGCGGCATCCGCTCGATGAACGACAGGACATCCTGCCCCAGCAAGGCGAAATCGAGCGCCTGGAGCGGCGAGAAGCCCTTCATCACGGAGATGTCCGCCCCGGCGATGAACGCCTTGTCCCCCGCGCCCGTGAGGATCGCCGCGCCGACGTCCTCCATGGCGGAGATCTCCTCCAGCGCGGCCTTCAGCTCCCGGATCGTTTCCGGATTCAGGGCATTCAGCGATTTCGGCCGGTTGAACGTGATCGTCGCGATGCGGCCGGACGCTTCGACCAGCAGGTTCCCGTATCCCATCGTCGTTTCCTCAATCCATCCCCAATTGGTGGAAACCGCC
>JBFLWB010000202.1 GCA_040758155.1 Thermodesulfobacteriota bacterium | reverse complement strand
GGCCATGGATGGCCGGGAGCAGCGAGCCCATGGATGGGCGAATGCTGCGGAGGCCATGGATGGCCGGGAGCAGCGAGCCCATGGATGGGCGAATGCTGCGGAGGCCATGGATGGCCGGGAGCAGCCGCCCTCACCGGCCCGCCCCCATGGCGCCGACCATCTTGTAGAGCGCAAGGAAGAAGGAGAGCGCCGTCCCGAGGACCACGAACGCCAGCACCATCGTCATCGCCGGCTCCAGGACGGCGAAGGTCTTCTTGACGGTCGCGGGGACCTCCCGGTCGTAGAACGCGGCGACGTTCTCGAGCGTAGCGTCCAGGTTCCCGGACGCCTCCCCCGCCGACACCATCCGGATGACCATCGGGGGGAACTCCCCCGACTTGTGGAGCGCCACCGACAGGCCGCCCCCGGCGATCAGCTCTTCGCGCGCCCGGCCGATCGACGACGCGACGACCCGGTTCTCCACCACCTTCTCCACGACGGAGAGCGCCTGCGTCATCTCGACTCCGGCGCGGAACAGCGAAGCCGTGAAATGGGCGAACCGGCTCATCTCGATGGAGCGGATCACGTTTCCCATCAACGGAAGCCCGAGCTTCCACCCGTCGATCCGGAGCCGCCCCGCCTCCGTGCGGCGGTACAGCTTCAGCGCGACGACTCCGAGGATCAGCGCACCGATCAAAACCAACCCGTATTCGCGGAAGAACCGGCTGATCGCGAGCACCACGCGGGTCGGGAGCGGCAGCTCGAAGGCGGCCCCCTGGAAGACGGAGAGGAACCGCGGGAAGACGAAGGTGAACAGCAGGACGATCAGCCCGCCGACCATGCCCACGACCGTCGCTGGATAGTACGTCGCCTGGCGGATGGTCTTGCCCAGCTCCTCCTGCCAGGTCAGGAAACGGTTCAGGTCCATGAGCACGCCGTCGAGGTTTCCGGTCGTCTCGCCGGAGCGGATGATGGAGACGAAGATCTCCGGGAAGACGTCCCCGTGAAGAGCGAACGCGCCCGAGAGCGGCACGCCCGACTGGACGTTCCGCCGGACGTCCCGCAGCACCTCGCGGAGTCCCGGGTGGCCCGCCTGCTCGGCCACGTCCGTCAGGGCGCTCATGAGGGGGACCCCCGCGCCGATGAGGGTATGCAGGTGGTAGGTGAGCTCGATCAGGTCCGCGCGCCGGATCCGTTTCCGGAAGACGGCGGGAGCTCCGCTCTCCGCGGTCTGCCGGGCGGAGACCAGGTGAAGCCCCATCCCGGCGAGCGCCTCGCGCAGGCCGTTCGCGTCGGGGGAGGACATCGCCCCCCGCGCCGACTTCCCGTAGTCGTCCACGGCGTGGTACTCGAACCGCGCCAAGAAATCCCCCTTACGTGAGCTGTACGACTTCCTCCAGCGTGGTCAGCCCCTTCAGCGCCTTCGCGATGCCGTCCTGCCGCATCGTGGTCATCCCTTCCGCCATCGCGACCTCGAGCAGCTCCTGCGCGGCCGCGCGCTTCAACGCCAGCCGGGCGATCTCCGGCGTCACCTCCATCAGCTCGTACACTCCCACCCGGCCGCGGAAACCGGTCCCGCCGCACTGGCCGCACCCCTTCCCCCGCATCGCCTTCCCCCGCACCTCGTCGAGGGAGAGCCCCGCGCGCAGGAGGATGTCGGGAGCCGGCTCGTACGGCTCGCGGCACGCGGAGCAGTTGAGCCGCACCAACGCCTGCCCGATGATGGCCCGCAGCGAGGAAGCCACGAGGAACGGCTCCTGCCCCATGTTGATCAGGCGCGGGATCGCGCCGGCGGCGTCGTTGGTGTGGAGGGTGGAGAAGACGAGGTGCCCCGTCAGCGCGGACCGGATGGCCAGCTCGACCGTCTCCCCGTCGCGCATCTCGCCGACCAGGATGACGTCGGGGTCGTGCCGCAGGATCGACCGGAGCCCCGCGGAGAAGGTAAGCCCCGCCTTCACGTTGATCTGGACCTGCCGGATGACCGGAAGTTCGTACTCCACCGGGTCCTCCAGCGTGATGATGCTGCGGTCCAGATTGTTGATGTAGGCCAGGGCGGAATAGAGCGTGGTCGTCTTCCCGGAGCCGGTCGGGCCGCAGACCGTCACGATGCCGTTGCGGCTGTCGATCGCCTTGCGCAGGCGCGCGAGCGTGGCGTCGTCGAAGCCCAGCGTGTCGAGCCCGAGGACCAGCTTCGACTTGTCGAGGATGCGCAGGACGATGTTCTCCCCGTTCACCGTGGGGAGGGTGGAGACGCGCAGGTCGATCTTGCGCTTCCCGTAGCGGAAGTTGATCCTGCCGTCCTGCGGCAGGCGCGACTCCGCGATGTTCATCGCGGAGAGGATCTTCACCCGGGCGGTGACCGCGGGCTGCAGGCTCTTGGGGAGCGACGGCCCCATCCGCAGCTTCCCGTCGATCCGGTACCGAAGGCGGAAGATCCGCTCCTCCGGCTCCATGTGGATGTCGGTGGCCCCCTCCTGCACGGCGGAGAGGAAGATCTGGTCGACGAGGCGGATGATGGGGGCGCCCGCCGCCTGGTCCGCCTCGGACAGCCGTCCCGCCTCCACCTGGCGGATCGACTTCTGGACGATCTCCTCGAAGGAGACTCCGCCCGTGTAGTACTGGTCGATCGCCGCGACGATGCCGCTCTCCGTCGCCGACACCGCCTCGACCACGTACCCCGTGGCGCGCTGCACCTCGTCGATGGCGACCATGTCGAAGACGTTCGCCAGGGCGATGGTGAGCTTGGGCGGCTCGAGCAGGATCGGGATCAGCTTGTGACGCCGGGCCAGCGCCTCCGGGACGGTCTTGAGCGCGGCGGGTTCGATGAGCCAGCTCTCGAGCTGGACGAAGGCGACGCCCGCCTGCGACGCGAGGACCGAGGAGATCTGCTCCTGGGTCACGAATCCGAGGTTGATCAGGATCTCGCCGATCCGCTCGCCCGTCCGCTTCTGCTCGCGCAGCGCAAGGCTGAGCTGGTCGGCGGTGACCAGCCCCGAATCGATCAGCCGCTCCCCCAGTTTCATGGCCCTCGGGGGAGACGCGCCCGCCGGACCCTGCGACGTGCCCGCTTCCGTCATGCGACCCCGCGCCCCCTCACGTTAAAAAAAAAGCCGAAGACTCCGCTTCGGCTTTTCGCACCCGATCCATCCGTTTTACCGGACACGGAATCCGATGTCGTCGCCCTTCACCACGTTGTCGGTGGCGGCCGTCTGGACCTTCACGTTCGGGCCCGCGGAAAGCACCCAGATGGCGCCGGCGGCCGCATAGTTGACGATGTACGGCTTTCCCCACGGATCCGCCGGCAAGGCCCCGCTGGTGTACGGTCCCCTCCATTGCATGTCTCCGATCGTCGGATAGGCGCTCCCCGTGCCGTTCGTGAGAAGGCTGTTGTCCAGGGGGATCACCGCTCCGGCCCACGTGGCGACCACGGCGGGAACGACCGGAGGAATGGCGGTGAATATGGCGGCGGCGGCGGGCGTCGTGGGCCCGGTATAGTAAAGCGCCGTCGCCTGCACTCCTCCGGCGGCGTTCCGGTTCGGCCATCCTCCAACGTCCTTGTAGAAGTTGGTCAACGCCCCGCCGATGACCTGGACTTCGTTGCGTGCCTTGGCCATCCGGGAATCGTCAATGTATTTGGTGATGTAAGGCGTGAGGACCGCCGCAAGGATGGCGATGACGGCGACGACGACGACCACCTCGATCAAGGTGAACCCTGCCACTGCCCTTCTCCTCATGGGCCTTCCCCCCCCTCGAAGGATCCGCTCCTGTGGCTATCATTACTTCCGCTTAAATGAATAATAAATTACGTATAATGAGGTATAAATTATAAGTCAAGAGGATTTTTTCCTGCGAATGATAAAAGCGGGCCCGCAAAGAGAAAACCGGAAAATGAAGGAGACTCAGGCGGTGCGGGAGACGACGTAGTCGGAAAGGGCGTGCAGGGCTTCCCGGGCCGGGGAGGCCGGGAGCGCCCGCAGAAACCTTTTTCCCTCTTGAATGAAAGCTTTTGCCCGCGATGCGGTGTATTCGATCCCCCCGTGGCGGGCCACCAGCCGGGCGAGGAACGCGATGTCGCGCTTTCCGGGCTCCTTCCTGGCGAGGGAGCGCACCGCCGCTTCCCGGTCGGAAGGATCCGCATGCCGTAGGGCGTGCAGAAGCGGCAGCGTGACCTTCCCTTCCCGCAGGTCCTGGAGCGGGCGCTTCCCCAGCTCCTTCTCCGAGCCCGTGAAGTCGAGGATGTCGTCCACGAGCTGGAACGCGATCCCGATGGACTTCCCGAATCCGTACATCGCCTTGCGCGTCTTCGGGTCGGCCCCCGCCAGGACGGAGCCCGTCTCGCTGGCCGCGGCGATGAGGGAGGCGGTCTTGCAGTAGACGACCTCGAGGTACTGCTTCTCGGTGAGAGCGCCGTCGTGCGCCCGGGTGAGCTGCATCACCTCCCCCTCCGTGAGCGACACGAGGGTGCGGGCGTAGATGCCGAGGACGTCGATGTCGCCGTCGTCGGTCATGAGCTGGGAGGCGCGGGCGAAGAGGAAATCGCCCACGAGGATCGACACGGAGTTGCCGAACACCATGTTGGCCGCCGGCTTGCCGCGGCGCACCGTCCCGAGGTCGACCACGTCGTCGTGCAATAGCGTCGCGGTGTGCATGTATTCCGTCACCACGGACATGACGGTCCGGCGCGGCCCCCGGTACCCGCACGCGTCGGCGCAAAGCAGCAGCACGGCGGGGCGGATCCGTTTCCCGCCCGACAGGGTGATGTGCCTGCCCACGACCGGGATGAGGGGAACCGGGGATTTCAGGTTCGTGACCAGCGCGCGCTCCACCGCGCGCAGGTCGCGCCCCAGGTAGCGGAATACGCCGTTGATGTCGATCGGATGGCCCCCCCTGTGCGATGACATTATATTACCGGATTTCCGGCGTCAACCGGCCCTGGATCCGATAGCATGGAGGGCATGTACAAGCGGAAGGACGCATTCTACCTGCGGGCGAAGAAGGAAGGATACCGCTCCCGCGCCGCCTACAAGCTGACGCAGATCGCCGGGAAGGAGAAGGCGGTCCGTCCCGGGGACCGCGTCATCGACGCCGGAGCCGCGCCCGGCGGGTGGAGCCAGGTGCTGCTGGAGCTCGTCGGCAGGAAGGGGAAAGTCGCGGCCGTCGACCTGCTTCCGATGGACCCGCTGCCGGGCGATCACTTCCGCTTCTGGCAGCGGGACCTCACCGACCCTGCCCTGCCTGCCGAACTGATCGCCTTCCTCGGCGGGATGGCCGACGCCGTCGTCTCGGACGCCGCGCCGAACACCACCGGCAGCGCGTTCACCGACCAGGCGCGCTCCGCGAATCTTGTCCGCTCCGTCTTCGCGCTCGCCCGGGAGACGCTGAAGGAGGGCGGCGCTTTCCTCGCCAAGATCTTCGGCGGCGCGGAAAGCGACGAGGTCTTCGCGGAGCTGAAACCCTTCTTCCGCGAGCTGCGGCGCATCCGCCCCGAGGCCACGCGCAGGGAGTCGTTCGAGATGTACTTCCTGGGAAAGGGCTACAAGAGGGGCTGAGCTGCGGGCGGGCGACCGGATCGTTTTCCTGTCATCGAATCGATCCCGATCTTCCAGATGCGGACGTTCTTCAACCGGTCCTCGCCGAAGGCGCATTCCTTGCCGGAGTATTGCGCGACGATCGTTTTCATTCCGAGCTCCCGCTGCGCGGGCGATTCCAGCTCGCGGATCTTCCCGAAGCCGATCACGCTTTCGTAGGAGAACGTCCACCCGCAGGGATCATCCGACTTCCGCAGCAGCTCCACGCCCCGTTCGAATTCGAAGCACACGCTTCCGCCGCTCCGAAAGCCGTCGATCTTCCTTCCTTCACGAGCGGTATGCAGGTAGATCGCCTCGCCATCGTAGCCGAACGAGACGGGCACGATGTACGGCATGCCGTCCACCGCCAGCGCGATCCGGCACACGAGACTCCCGCGGATGACCCGGTCCATCTCCTCCCGGGAAGACATCTCCTTGTCGGTCCTGCGCACTTGTCCGGTCCTTACGGCTCCATCCTGGTAACGGTGCCTATCTTTTTCATATGCTTCCGATCGAAGGAAAATATCTCCCTGACATTCCGCTTCTCCATGACGGCAGCGATATAGCCGTCTATAAAATCGACATTTCGCCCATGATAGAAATCCAGACCCCGCTCCACCAGCTTTCCGTTGATCACCTCGATGCCGGGGGAGGCCAGGATTGCCCGGATCATCGGCGCGATCTGGTGATTCTTCAGGTCGTAACCCGATTCGAGCACCCACACAACCTCGGCAAGCACGAGTTCGGTCGTCAGCAGCCGCAGCTCTCCCCCGGCGGCCCGGTCCAGGAGGGCTTCCACCCTGTCCGCCTTTTCCGGATCGTCGTCGGTCAGATACCGAAGGAAAACATTGGCATCGACGAAAACGGTCTTCACTCCATCTCGCCTCGGGCCCGCTTCGCCACCGCGGATTTCGCGCGGGCGCGTTCCGCGGAAAAATCGCCCTTTCCTTTCGAGGGCACCGCCCCCCGCAAATCTTTCAGCGTTTTCACCGGCACGATCAGGACGCGATTTCCTTCCCGGACGAATTCCACCCGGTCGTTCGCGCGGATATCGAGGTATTCCCTGATTTCCTTCGGAATCGTCACCTGTCCCTTGCTGGTTACCGAGAAGGGCATATTCTTACCTCCATGCGTATCCTTACCAAATATTATAGTAAGGATCCAGAAACGTCAAGATTCCTCCCTGCACGCGACCAGGTAGCGATAGCCGTATTCGAGGACGACCTCCCCGCGCTGGTTCCTCACACGGCAAGCAAGGATCGCGATCCCGCGGTCCGGTTTGCTCTTCGACCTGCGCAGCTCCGTCCAGCGCGCCTCGCAGGTCACGGCGTCGCCCGGACGCACCGGCGCGAACAGCCGCACCTCGTTGACGCCCAGTCCGGACAAAACCGCCAAGTGCCCGTGCGCCTCGACGACATGCCGCGTAAAAGTGGCCATGACATGGAAGGATGAAGCGACCAGCTCGCCGAAGATAGTGCCTTCCGCCGCGGCCTCGTCGGCGTGGAACGGCCACGGGTCGTATTTCCTCCCGAAGTCCAGGATCCCCTCCCGGTCGAAGGCCACGGGGCCGCAGGTGAAGCCGTCCCCCTCCCTCAGGTCTTCCCAGTAGCGTTTTTCAGGAATCATGACGACCTGTATACATCCCGACGGGGAGCAACCTTCACGACACAGACGACAAGCTCCTCGTCGGAGACGGAATAAACGATTCGATAGCGCCCTTGCCGAACGCGAAATCTGTCCTGCCCGGATAATTTCTCACACCCGGAAGGACGGGGGTTTCCTGAAAGATCCCGGATACGGCGTATGACGCGGAGGAGATCCGCTTTCGGCAGAGCTTCGATTTCCTTTGCGGCGGACGGCTTGATGAGGAGCCTATAGCCTGCCACGCTTCCGCATATCCTTGAGGAAGTCCTCGAACGCGAGGTTCGGTTCCCCGGCGCGCTCCTCGAAAGCGGCCAGATCTTCCGCGTCTTCCGCCAGGCTCACCCGCAAGGCGTCATTCACCAGGTCGGACATGGAACGGTCCGTCTCGGCAGCCTTCAGGCGCAGCGCCCGATGGAGATCGGAATCGAAATAGACCGTGGCTCTTTTCTGTGCGGTTTTCATTGTGTCATTATAACGTCATAACGTTATTGCGTCAAACCGCCTCGCTCGTCGTTCGCCTCTTTGTCAACGCTTCCCGACGATGTGGTCCGAAAAATACACCTTCCACGGACCGCACTCTTCGATGAACGGCTGCAGGAGCGCCCTTTCGGCTTGGACCGTATGCATCAGGTCATGACCCGCCCACTCGTTGATCATTTCCCTCAACGAAACCATGCCCAGTTCCTGATGCCTTGCCTTTTTCTCCAGATCGCTTGTCCTTACCTTCAGCAGCAGATCGATGCTATCCGCCCTCAGCCGCTCGAATTCCTTCGCCAGCTCCGCGGGACTCCTGTCGATGCCCGGTTTTGTCCCGTCATCGCCGGGATTGAACGCGGGAAAATCCTCCCCGCGCAACAGGTACCCCACCCGCTTCGGAAACACCATTCGCTCGGTATCGACAATATGCTGAAGGCATTCGTAAGCCGACCATTCCCCCGGCGTCGGAGAACGGCGGAACAATACATAAGGAATCGCCTCGGCGATCTGAATCCAGCGCCGGGGAGTCGTTTTCAGGATCGAAATCACCAACGCCAGCGCATCGTTCATATATTCTCCATTTCCAATAACGTCTAATAAAAACTTTCTTTACAGCGGGGACACTGGTTGGCCTTACCTGCAGAAAACACAATCGCATATCCAATAATTGCGTTGCATTTGGGGCATCTGATTCCAACGTATAAAAGAAGATTCCCTGCGG
>JBFLWB010000201.1 GCA_040758155.1 Thermodesulfobacteriota bacterium | reverse complement strand
CTGCTGGGAACCTCCGGCTACCCGACCTCCCGGGAGGAATCGCTGCTCGCGGCCATCCTCAGCAGACGTCCCGACGGCCTTTTCCTGACGGGCATCACGCATTCCGACGAGAGCCGCAGGCGGCTGATCGCCGCGCGGATCCCGATCGTGGAGGTGTGGGACATCACACCCACCCCGATCGACATGCTCGTCGGTTTCTCCCATGGGAAGGTCGGGGAGGCCGTGGCGGAGCATCTTCTCGCCAAGGGGCGCCGGCGGTTCGGACTGGTGACGGCCGACGACGCGCGCGCGGAGGTCCGTAACGAGGCATACCGCTCGGTGCTCGGCCGGCACGGGTTCGCCGACGTCGCAACCGCCGTCGTGCCCGCGCCATCCAATTTCCGGCTGGGGCGCGAGGGGCTCGCCCGCCTCCTGGAGCGCGGCCCTCTTCCGCTGGCGGTTTTCTGCAGCTCGGACACGCTGGCGCACGGCGTGCTGATGGAGGCGCAGGCGCGCGGGCTGTCGGTGCCCGACGAGCTGGCCATCGTGGGGTTCGGCGACCTCGATTTCGCGGCGCACACGTTCCCCTCGCTGTCGACGGTGCGGATCGACCGCGCCGCCGTCGGGCGGAAGGCCGCCGAAGCGCTGCTCGCCCGGTTCGAGGGAAGGGAGACGGAGAAGATCGTGGACATCGGCTTCCGGGTGATCGAGCGGGGGACCGCATGACGGGCGGGCGCGCGCGATCCATCAAGATCCACGAGCGGGACAACGTGGCGATCGTCGCGGATCCCGGGGGGCTGCCGGCCGGCGCCGTCCTGGAGGACGGTACCGTTCTGCGCGAGGCCGTCCCCGCGGCCCACAAGGTCGCGCTGGCGGACCTGCCGGAGGGCGTGCCGGTGATCCGCTACGGCGAAGTCATCGGGCGGGCCGCGAAAGCTATCCCGCGCGGAAGCTGGATCGACGAGTCGCTGGTGCTGCTGCCCGAGCCGCCGGCGCTGGACGCCCTCCCCCTCGAGACGGGGCGCGCGCCCGCGCTCCCGCCGCTTTCGGGATATACGTTCGACGGGTACCGGAATGCGGACGGCAGCGTCGGCACGAAGAATCTCCTCGGGATCGTGACCAGCGTGCAGTGCGTCGCGGGAGTGACGAATGTTCTCGTTCGCCGCATCGAGGACGAGCTGCTCCCCCGCTATCCGAACGTCGACGGCGTCGTCGCGGTCAACCATGGCTACGGCTGCGGGATCGCCATCAACGCCCCCGGAGCCGCAATTCCGATCCGTACGCTCCAAAACCTGGTCCGCAACCCGAATTTCGGCGGCGAAGCGATGATCGTGGGGCTCGGCTGCGAGAAGCTCGAAACCGACCGGCTCGTCCCGCAGGACGACCGGAACGCCTGCGAGATGTGCGGCTGCTGCTCCGTCTCGCCGGCGATGCTCCTCCAGGATGAAGGGCTCCGCGGCTTCGACGGCATGATGGCGGCCCTGATGCGGATGGCGGAGAAGCGGCTGGAGCGGCTCAACCGCCGGTGGCGGGAGAGCTGCCCCGCTTCCGAGCTGGTCGTGGGCGTCCAGTGCGGAGGAAGCGACGCATTCTCCGGAGTCACCGCCAATCCGGCAGTCGGATACGCAGCGGACCTCATCGTCCGCGCGGGCGGCACCGTGATGTTCTCGGAGGTGACGGAGGTGCGCGACGCGGTCCACCTGCTCCTCCCGCGGGCGGTCGACGTGTGGGTCGGACGCGCGCTGCTGAAGGAGATGGCCTGGTACGACCGCTATCTGGCCGCCGGCGGCGCGGACCGCAGCGCCAACCCCGCACCGGGGAACAAGAAGGGCGGACTCGCGAACGTGGTGGAGAAGGCGCTCGGCTCGATCGCCAAATCCGGCAGCGGCCCGATCGCGGACGTGATCGGTCCCGGAGAGCGCGTCCGGAAGAGCGGGCTGGTCTTCGCGGCCACCCCGGCGAGCGATTTTGTCTGCGGCACGTTGCAGCTCGCCGCCGGGATGAACCTGCAGGTCTTCACGACCGGCCGCGGAACGCCTTACGGGCTGGCGATGGCGCCGGTGGTGAAGGTTTCCTCCTCGCAGGCGCTCGGCGAGCGCTGGCACGACCTCATCGACCTCGACGCAAGCCGCATCGCCCTCGGGGAGGCGACCGTCTCCGACGTGGGATGGGAGCTGTTCCGATTTATTTTGGACGTGGCCAGCGGTCGCAAGCTGGTCGCCGCCGACCGGCTCGGACTGCGCAACGACCTCGTGCTGTTCAACCCCGGGCCGGTTACGTAGCTGGCCCGGGATCACTGCGCCTTCCGGAAGGTGAACCCCTCCTTCGGATCGGCGTCGATCGTCACCTTGTCCCCTTCCCGGAATTCCCCTTTCAGGATCCGGATCGCCAGCGGGTCCTGCAGGTGCTTCTGGATCGCGCGCCGCAGCGGCCGCGCGCCGAACGCCGGCTCGTAGCCGATTTCCGCGATCTTCTCCTTCGCGGCGGCGGTCAGCGTCACCTCGATCTTCCGGTCGGCCAGGCGGTCGTTGAGCTCCCGCACCATGATGTCCACGATCCGGGAGAGCGATTCCCTGCCCAGCGAATGGAACAGGATGATCTCGTCGAGGCGGTTCAGGAACTCGGGCTTGAAGGAGCGGCGCAGCTCCTCCATCACGCCGGAGCGGATCGCCTCATCCCCTTTCCCCGCCATCTCCTGGATCCACTGCGAGCCGACGTTGGAGGTTAGGATCGCGACGGTGTTGCGGAAGTCGACCGTCCGCCCCTGACCGTCGGTCAGCCGCCCGTCCTCCAGCACCTGGAGGAGGATGTGGAAGACGTCCGGGTGGGCCTTCTCGATCTCGTCGAACAGGATCACCGTGTAGGGCTTGCGGCGGACCGCTTCGGTGAGGGCCCCGCCCTCCTCGTACCCGACGTACCCCGGGGGGGCTCCGATCATCCGCGCCACCGAGTGCTTTTCCATGTACTCCGACATGTCGAGGCGCACCATCGCCGCCTCGTCGTCGAAGAGGAACTGCGCCAGCGCACGGGCCAGCTCGGTCTTCCCCACGCCGGTGGGCCCAAGGAAAAGGAACGACCCGATGGGGCGGCGGGGATCCTTCAATCCCGATTTGGCGCGGCGCACCGCGTCGGACACCAGGCGGACCGCGTCGTCCTGCCCCACCACGCGCGCGGTGAGGCGCTCCTCCATCGAGAGGAGCTTCCTGACCTCGCCCTCCACCAGGCGAGAGACCGGGATTCCCGTCCAGCGGGAGACGATCTCCGCGACGTCCTCCTCGTCGACCTCCTCCTTCAGCAGCCGCGTCGGCCCGTCCGCCGCGGGGCGCGACGCCTCCTCGACCTGCTTCTGCAGGCCGGGGATGACACCGTATTTGAGCTGCGACGCCTGCTCGAGGTTCCCCTCCCGCTCGGCGCGGTGCATCTCGGAGGTCGCATGCTCCAGCTGCTCCCGGATAGCGCGGACGGCTGCGATGTCGGCCTTCTCCCCGGTCCAGCGGTCGCGGAGCGCCTGGATCGTCGCTTTCAGGCCGGCGATCTCCCCGTCGATCCTGCGGAGCCGCTCGCGGGACGGCGCATCCTCTTCCTTCGACAGGGCGAACTTCTCCATTTCGAGCTGCTTCTTCTCCCGCTCCACCTCGTCGATCGCGGTCGGAACCGAGTCGAGCTCGATCTTGCGGCGGGACGCCGCCTCGTCGATCAGGTCGATCGCCTTGTCCGGCAGGAACCGGTCGGAGATGTACCGGTGGGAAAGCGTCGCCGCGGCGATCAGCGCGGAGTCCTTGATCCGGACCGGCTTGTGGTGCGCCTCGTACCGCTCTTTCAGCCCCCGCAGGATCGAGATCGTGTCCTCGACCGTGGGCTCGCCCACCGTCACCGGCTGAAAGCGCCGCTCCAGGGCCGCGTCCTTCTCGATGTACTTCCGGTACTCGTCGATCGTGGTCGCGCCGACGCACCGCAGCTCGCCGCGCGCCAGGGCGGGCTTGAGCATGTTGGAGGCGTCGAGCGCCCCTTCCGCCTTGCCGGCGCCCACCAGCGTGTGGAGCTCATCGATGAACAGGATCACCTTTCCTTCCGCGGCGCCGATCTCCTTGAGCACCGCCTTCAGCCGGTCCTCGAACTCGCCGCGGTACTTCGCCCCGGCGATGAGGGCGCCCATGTCGAGCGCCAGGACCTTTTTATCCTTCAGCCCCTCGGGGACGTCGCCCAGCGCCACCCGCTGCGCGAGCCCCTCCACGATGGCGGTCTTGCCGACGCCCGGCTCCCCGATCAGGACCGGGTTGTTCTTCGTCCGCCGGGAAAGGACCTGGATCACCCGGCGAATCTCGTCGTCGCGGCCGATGACCGGGTCGAGCTTCTCGCGCCGGGCGGCCTCCGTGAGGTCGCGGCAATATTTTTCGAGCGCCTGGTACTTGGCCTCGGGATTCTCGTCGGTGATCCGCTGGCTCCCGCGGATGGCGGTCAGCGCGGACAGCAGCGCCTCCCGCGTCACGCCCGCCTTTTTCAGGAGCTCGCCCGCCTTCCCGCCGGCATCCGAGGCGAAGGCGAGCAGGAAATGCTCGGCGGAGATGTACTCGTCCTTGAACGCGTCGGCCTCCTCGAGCGCCTTCCGGAACAGCGGCTCCATCCTCGGCGACAGCCCCCGCGACACCGCGCCGCTGACCTTGGGAAGCTGCGACAGCAGGCTTTCCGCGTCGGCCAGGAGCCGTTGCGCCGCGACCCCGGTCCTCGCGAGGAGCTCCCCCGCCACGCCGCCTTCCTGGCGGAGCAGCGCGGCGAAGAGATGCTCCGGCTCGACCTGCGAGTGCCCCCGCTCGGAAGCCGTCCGGACGGCGTCCTGCAGCGCTTCCTGCGA
>JBFLWB010000200.1 GCA_040758155.1 Thermodesulfobacteriota bacterium | reverse complement strand
CCGCACGACGTTCTGATAGACGGGGATCTTGAAGTGGAGCCCCTCCCCCCACACGTTGGGGGAGACGGCTCCGAAGTTCAGCAGCACGCCGCGCTGCCCGGGCCCGACGATCACCACGGACGAGGCCAGTGCGATCACGATCAGGAACGCGGGGAGCAGGAATTTGAAGAATCCGAGCTTCGGCTGCATGTTCCCTCCTGTGGGGACATTTCTTCCTTCCGATTGCTGCGCGTGACCGAGGGCCTCCTTGTACCGGCGGAAGATCTCGGAAAAATCGGGACCGGACACGGGGACCTCCCTTCCGCGGCGCCCTTCGGGACAAGCGGATCGCCTGCGCCGCCGTTTCCGGAAACTGTACCTTAAGCCCACGGGCGGTTCAATGCTCCCATTCCGTTCAACGGCGCATCTGGTATTCTGTAGGGCCATGGGACACCTCCGCAGCGGGCAGGGCATTTACGGACGACTCCAGAAGCGGCTGGACCGGTTCCCCATCGGCGCTCCTCCCGCGGAATCGCTCTACGAGATCCTGAAGCGCCTGTACACCCCGGAAGAAGCGGAGGTCGGCGCCCGGATGCCGATCCGTCCCGCCTCCATCGAGGGGATCGCCCGGCGGACGGGGAAATCCGTCGAGGCGCTCCGCCCCATCCTCCACCGCATGGCCGACAAGGGGCTGGTGATGGACTTCGAGCACCGGGGGAAGGTCTCCTTCCTGCTCTCTCCCACCGTCCTCGGCTTCTTCGAGTTCGCCTTCATGAGGGTGCGCGGCGACCTGCCGCAGAAAGAGATCGCCCGCCACATGGCGGCGTACGCCCACGACGAGCCCGATTTCGCGCGGTCCGTGTTCGCGGGGAAGACCCAGCCCGGGCGGACGCTGGTGCACGAGGACCAGGTGGACCCGGCCGATCTCACGCAGGTGCTCGATTACGAGCGGGCCACGGACATCGTCCGGGGGGCGAAATCGTGGGCGGTGTCGCTGTGCTACTGCCGCCACGTCATGGAGCACGAAGGGAAGGCGTGCGCGAAGCCGATGGACGTATGCACGACCTTGAACGCGGCGGCGGACTACGTGATCCGCCACGGGCTGGGCCGCCGGATCTCGCGGGAGGAGGCGCTGGACGTCTTCGCGCGGACGCGCTCCGAGGGGCTGGTGCACATCGCCGACAACGTGCAGCGGCGCCCGGCGTTCGTCTGCCACTGCTGCGGCTGTTGCTGCGCGATGCTCTCGGCCATCAACCGGTTCAAGATGTTCGACGCCGTCGTCACCTCCCCGTTTCAGGCGTCGTTCGACGCGTCGAAATGCAACGGCTGCGGGCTGTGCGCGAAGAGGTGCCCCATTACCGCCATCCGGATCGAGGGGGAAGGGAAGGAGAAGCGCGCCGTCCTGGACGGAGGCGCGTGCCTCGGCTGCGGCGTCTGCCGCCCCGCCTGCGCCCGCGGCGCCCTCTCCATGTCCCCGCGGAAGGAGCGGATCCTGGTCCCCGAGACCTCCTGGCAGCGGGCGGTGGTCATGGCCATCGAGCGGGGGAAGTTCCAGAACCTGCTTTTCGACGACTTCGACCGCATCGATCACGCGGTCCTTCGGGCGGTGACGCGCATCGTCGTCGGACTGCCGCCGGTGAAGAAGGCCCTGCTGTCGCAGCAGGTGCAGTCGCGCTTCTTCCGCGCGATGGCGGGCGGATAAAGGAGCCCTCGTGAAAAGCTACCGGAAAGAGCTCTGGTTCAACGTTCCGACGCGGCGCGCGTTCGTCAACATCACCCGGCAGGTGGAGGAGTGCCTCGCAGAGAGCGGGATCCGGGAGGGGCTTGTCCTTTGCAACGCGATGCACATCACCGCCGCGGTCTTCATCAACGACGACGAGTCGGGGCTACACGACGACTTCGAGCATTGGCTCGAGGGGCTGGCTCCCCACGCCCCCGTCAGCCGGTACAAGCACAACCGGACCGGCGAGGACAACGCGGACGCGCATCTCAAGCGCCAAATGATGGGGCGCGAGGTCGTCGTTGCGGTGACGGACGGAAAGCTCGACTTCGGCCCGTGGGAGCGGATCTTCTACGGGGAGTTCGACGGGCGGAGGCGCAAGCGCGTGCTGGTCAAAATCATCGGAGAATAGGAGGGGCGGAAGAGAGATGGAGGAGCTTGCCGGCGGCGAAACCTGGAGAGTGTTCCGCATCATGAGCGAGTTCGTGGAAGGGTTCGAGGAGCTGAAGGACGTCGGCCCGGCCATCTCCATCTTCGGCAGCGCGCGCACGAAGAAGAACGACTGGGCGTACAAATGCGGGATGAACGTGGCGGAAGCGATCGCCCGGCGGGGGTTCGCCGTGATCTCCGGCGGCGGGCCCGGCATCATGGAAGCGGCCAACCGCGGTGCCCGCCTCGGCAAGGGAGTTTCCATCGGCCTGAACATCCAGCTTCCCGCGGAACAGAAGCCGAACCGGTACCAGGACATCTCGCTCCACTTCCGTCATTTCTTCGCCCGCAAGGTGATGTTCGTCAAGTACGCCTCCGGATACATAATCCTGCCGGGCGGATTCGGCACCCTCGACGAATTCTTCGAGTCCCTCACGCTCATGCAGACCGGGAAGACCCGGAAATTCCCCGTCGTCCTGATGGGGAGGGAGTACTGGGACGGCCTGCTCAAATGGATGCAGCAAACGATGCTGAAGGAAGGAATGATCTCCTCCAAGGACATGAAACTTTTTTATCTTACGGACGATCCCGGTGACGCCGTGGAGTACATCATAAAGTTCCACCAGGAATCGATCCTGCCCGTCGGAGACCGAAGGAAACGGAGCCCGCTCCCCCCGGGAGCAGAACCGGGACGTTCATGAGAACTTCCGCAAAAGAGGGACAGACCTGAGATGAAAAAGATCATCATGTACACCACTACCTGGTGCCGGGACTGCAAAGCGGCGAAGAAATTCCTCGGCGAACGAGGAATCGCGTACGACGAAGTCGACATCGAGCAGAATCCGGAGGCAGTCGAAATCGTCATGAAGCTGAATAATGGCATGAGGATGGTCCCCACGCTCGATGTGGAGGGGACGGTTGTCTCCGGCGACAATTTCAACGCCGTCCGGTTCGAGAAGGATCTTCGCGCCGCGGGGGCCCTATAGAGCAGAACAGGGACGTGGCGGGGGACAA
>JBFLWB010000199.1 GCA_040758155.1 Thermodesulfobacteriota bacterium | reverse complement strand
TACCGGCAGTCCATGTTCAGCCCCATCGACATCGAGGGGCAGGAATACCAGCTCAAGCCGATGAACTGCCCGTTCCATATCCAGATCTACAAATCGAGGATGCGCTCCTACCGGGATCTCCCGATCCGGTACGCGGAGCTGGGAACGGTGTACCGGTACGAACCGTCGGGGACGCTGCACGGCCTCCTGCGCGTCCGCGGCTTCACCCAGGACGACGCGCACCTGTTCCTGCGCCCCGACCAGCTCGACGAGGAGATCTTCTCCCTGCTCGACTTCACGCTGTTCGTGCTCCGCTCGTTCGGGTTCGACCGGTACGACATCTACCTTTCGACCCGTCCCGAGAAGTACGCCGGCACGCTTTCGAACTGGGACCTCGCGGAAAGCGCCCTCCGGAAGGCGCTGGAGCGGAAGGGGCTCCCCTTCGAGGTCGATCCCGGCGAGGGCGTGTTCTACGGCCCCAAGATCGACATCAAGATCAAGGACATGTTAGGGCGCTCCTGGCAGTGCTCGACGATCCAGGTCGATTTCAACAACCCCGAGCGTTTCGACGCATCCTACATCGCGGAGGACGGCGCCCCCCGCAGGGCGATCATGATCCACCGCGCGCTGATGGGGTCTCTGGAGCGCTTCTTCGGCGTCCTCGTCGAGCATTACGCGGGCGCCTTCCCGACGTGGCTCGCCCCGGTGCAGGTCGATATCCTCGCCGTCACGGACCAGCAGCACGAATACGCGCGCGAGGTCGTGGCGGAGCTTCAGCGTGCGGGCTTCCGCGCGGAAGGGGACTTCCGCAACGAGAAGCTCGGGTACAAGATCAGGGAATCGCAGCTTGCCACGGTCCCGTATGCGCTCGTCGTCGGCGAGCGGGAAGCGTCGCAGCGGCAGGTCACCCCGAGACGGCGGGGAGGGGAGCAGCTCCCTTCCATGGGAGTCGAGGCGTTCCTCGACCTCCTCCGGGGCGAAACCGTCAACCCGGCCAAGTAAAGGAGGACGTCATCGCCAAGGAATCCCGAATCAACGAGCAGATTGCGGTGCCGGAGGTTCGCCTCGTGGGCGCCGAGGGGGAGCAGCTCGGCGTCGTGAACATCCAGGAAGCCCTGCAGAAAGCCCGCGCCGCGGACCTCGACCTGGTGGAAGTGGCCCCCATGGCCTCGCCGCCCGTCTGCCGCATCATGGATTACGGCAAGTTCAAGTACATCATGAGCAAGCGGGAGCAGGAGGCCAGGAAGAAGCAGACCGTCATCCAGGTCAAGGAGATCAAGGTCCGGCCGAAGACCGAGGAGCACGACATCAACACGAAGCTCAAGCACATCCGGCGATTCCTGGAGGACGGCGACAAGGTCAAGGTGACCGTTCGGTTCCGCGGAAGGGAGCTGGCCTACGCCTCCCAGAGCGGGTTCGAGGTCCTGAAGAATATCGTGGACTCCATCTCCGACATCGCGAAGGTGGAGTCGCCGCCGAAAATGGAAGGGAAGACGATGATGACCATCGTCGCGCCGACGGTCCACAAGAAGAAGCCCGTGGGAGGGGGCGCCAAGCCGGCGGCCGGCGGCCCTTCCGCTCCCCCGGCCGAGAAACAGGAGGAATGAAGTCATGCCGAAGGTAAAGTCGAACCGGGGCGCCAACAAGCGCTTCCGCGCCACCGGCGGGGGCGGCATCAAGCGCGCCAAGGCCGGAAAGAGCCACATCCTGTCGAACAAGAACCGGAAGCGGAAGCGGGGGCTGCGGAAGGCCACGCTGGTCCACGCGACGAACGAGCGCTCGATCCGTCGCCTGCTGCCGTACCTCTAAAACAACGAAGCAAGAACGGGATAGAAGGGGAAAGCCATGCCTCGCGTAAAAAGATCGGTACATTCGCTGAAAAAACGCAGGAAGGTCTTCAAGACCGCCAAGGGATTCCGCGGCGGCCACGGGAACCTGCTGCGTTCGGCAAAGGAAGCCATCGCCCGCGCCCTGCGGTACGCATACCGCGACCGCCGCACGAAGAAGCGGGAGTTCCGGGCGCTGTGGATCACCCGGGTCAACGCCGCCGCACGGGAGAACGGGCTTTCCTACAGCCAGTTCATGTTCGGACTGAAGAAGGCGGGCGTCGAGGTCGACCGCAAGATCCTGGCGGACCTCGCCGTGAACGACTCCGCCGGCTTCCGGAGCCTTGCCGACAAGGCGAAGGCGTCGCTGGCGTAGCGGAGGGGCCCGAGCGAATTTGGCCGGAACCTCCGGACAGATCGAGCGCCTCCTGGCGGAAGGGCTTTCGTCGCTCGCCGCGGCGAAGAACGAAAGCGACCTGCTCGAGGCGAAGGGGCGGTACTTCGGGAAGAAAGGGGCGATCTCCGAGATCCTGAAGGGGATCGGCGCTCTTTCCGTGGAGGAGCGCAAGGCCGTCGGCTCCGAGGCGAATCGCGCGCGCGCCGAGCTCGAGAAGCTCTTCGACGAGCGGCTGAGCTCCATCCGCGAGCAGGAGCGGCTCGCCAGGGAGGGCGCGGAGCGGCTCGACGTCACCCTTCCCGGGCGGCTCCCGGCCGCGGGGCGGCGCCACCCCATCTCGCAGACGATGTCCGACATCATCTCCGTCTTCCGGCGCCTGGGCTTCTCCGTGCAGGGCGGGCCGGACGTCGAGACGGACTACTACAACTTCGAGGCGCTCAACTTTCCCCCCGAGCACCCCGCCAGGGACATGCAGGACACCTTCTACGTCGAATCCGACGCGGGCGACCTCGTCCTGCGCACCCACACGTCGCCGATCCAGATCCGGACCATGGAGAAGATGCGTCCCCCCGTCCGGATCATCGCCCCCGGCGCCGTCTACCGGTCCGATTCCGACATCACCCACTCGCCGATGTTCCATCAGGTCGAGGGGCTGGCGGTCGACCGGAACATCACGATGGCGGACCTGAAAGGGCTGCTCACCGAGTTCTGCCGGATGACCTTCGGGCCCGGGAAGCCGCTCCGGTTCCGCCCGAGCTTCTTTCCCTTCACCGAGCCGTCCGCCGAAGTCGACATCCAGTGCGTCATCTGCGGCGGCGGCGGGTGCCGGGTCTGCAAGAACTCCGGGTGGCTGGAGATCCTCGGCGCCGGGATGGTCGATCCGGCCGTCTTCGGTTTCGTCGGATACGACCCTGAGGAATACACGGGGTTCGCCTTCGGCATGGGCGTCGAACGGATCGCCATGCTGCGGCACGGGATCTCCGACATCCGCCTGTTCTTCGAAAACGACATCCGCTTCCTCTCGCAGTTCTGAAGGCTGCGGGGGCAGGAGACCGTCCCCTTGAAGATCACGTATTCCTGGCTTAAGGAATTCATCGACACGCGCCTTACCCCCGCGCAGGTGCAGGAGGCGCTCACGATGGCGGGGGTCGAAGTCTCCGCCTGCCGGTTCCTGGGCGAAGGGTTCGACAACGTCGTCACCGCGAAGATCCTCGTGAAGGGCCCCCACCCGAACGCCGACCGCCTCTCCCTGTGCAAGGTGACGGACGGCGCCTCGGAATACGGGATCGTGTGCGGCGCGAAGAACATGCAGGCGGGAGATGTCGTCGCGCTGGCGAAGGTCGGCGCGGTGCTCCCCAACGGGGTCGAAATCAAAAAGGCGAAGATCCGCGGCCACGCCTCCGAGGGGATGCTCTGCTCGGAGCAGGAACTCAAGCTCGCGGAGGAATCCGCGGGGATCATGATCCTTCCTGCCGACACTTCCCTGGGAATGCCGCTTGCCGACGCATTGGGGCTCTCCGACTGGCTTCTCGAAGTGGAGATCACCCCGAACCGGGGAGATTGCCTGAGCGTCCTCGGCGTGGCGCGCGAGCTGGCTTCCATCACCGGAGAGAAGCTCGTCCTGCCCGAAACGCCGATCCGGGAAGACGGCCCGCCGGTGGAAAGCCTCGCGACGATCGCACTGAGCGACAGGGAGCTCTGCCCGCGATACAGCGCGCGGGTCGTGACGGACGTGAAGATCGCGCCGTCGCCCGGGTGGATGCAGCGGCGTCTTGCCCTCTGCGGCATCCGGCCCATCAACAACGTCGTCGACGTCACCAACTACATGCTGCTCGAGCTGGGGCAGCCGATGCACGCGTTCGACCTCGACCGCGTCCGGGGCTCCCGCATCGACGTCCGCGCCCCCTCGGAGCCGATGAGGTTCACGACGCTCGACGGGGCGGAGCGGAAGATCGACCCGGGGATGCTGCTCATATGGGACGGGGGCGGGGCGGTTGCCGTCGCGGGCGTAATGGGCGGTTTGAACAGCGAGGTGACGGAAGAGACGACCCGCGTCCTGTTCGAAAGCGCGCACTTCGATCCGGCGTCGATCCGGCGGACCTCGAAGCGGCTGGGGCTCGCCAGCGAGTCTTCCTACAGGTTCGAGCGGGGCGTTGACCCGGCGGGGACCTTGTACGCGGCCGACCGGGCCGTTTCCCTGCTGGCCCGGATCGGGCAGGCGACCCCCGCCAAAGGGTTCCTGGACGAAGGAAGGAGCTCCGGCTTTTCCCGGAAGGTCCGCTTCCGTCCTTCCCGCGCGGGCCGGATCGTCGGCACGAATTACCCTCCGGAGCAGTGCGGGAGGATCTTCGAGCGCCTCTCCTTCACGTTCGAAACGGTCGCGGAGGGAGAGTGGGAGGTCACCGTCCCTTCCTGCCGATTCGACATCGAGCGGGAGATCGACCTGGTCGAAGAGGTCGCGCGCCTGTCCGGCTACGAGAGGATCCCGACGACCTATCCCGAATCTATTGCCCCGGAATTCTCGGCGGACGACCGCTTCGTCGACCTGGCGGAGAAGGCATGCGATTTCCTGCGGGCGAACGGGTTCCATCAGGCGGTGAACTTCTCCTTCGTTTCCGGGCGGAAATGGGAGCGCCTCGGAAAGCTCCTCGGGTTCGACGCTGGCGACGCAATCCTTCTGAAGAATCCGATCTCCGAAGACACCACCCTGCTGCGCCCGCACCTGCTGACCGGTCTTCTCCGGAACGCGGCGGACAACACGCGGCGGTTCGTGGAGGACGTCCGCCTGTACGAGATCGGGAAATCGTTCGGGAAATGCCACGTTGCAGGGCATTTCGAGGAGGCGCGCCTCGCCGTGATCCTGACCGGGCAACGGCTTCCCTCCAATTGGTCCGGCGGCGGCGCCCCCGCGGATTTCTACGATATCAAGGGGATCGTGGAAGGGCTCCTGCGACACCTCGGAGCGGGGCCCTTGTACGCGGTGCCGACGTACCGGCGTCCGTTCCTCGAAGAAGGAAAGGCGGCCGACCTGCTCGCGCAGGGCGATTGCGTGGGGTGGTTCGGCGCCGTCCGGAAAGAGCTGCTGTCGGAATATGAAATCCCGGGGCCCGTTTTCTTTGGAGAAATTCGCCTGCATGCGGCGACCGCGAACCCGCCGCCCGTCGGGATCTACCGGCCGTTGCCGAAGTTTCCCCCGGTGTTCCGCGATTTGGCGTGCGTCTTCCCCGCGGAGATCCCGGTCGGCGACGTGCTGGCGCTGGTCCGGGAGACGGCGCCCGAGATCGAGGATGCGGTCGTGTTCGACGTGTTCACGGGGGAAAAGATCGGGAAAGGGCTCAAAAGCGTGGGGATCCGGGTGAAACTCCAGCCGTCCGACAGAACCTTGACGGACGCAGATGTAAATAGTATACATACCAAGATAGTAGATTTATTGGAGAATCGGTTCGGCGGAAGAATCCGCACCACCTGAGAGGCCGGGAGGAGTCATCATGACGAAAGCTGACCTGGTCGAGATCGTGTACGAGAAGATCGGCGGTCTTTCGAAAAAAGAGTCTCAGGACATCGTCGAGGCCATCTTCGAAACGATGAAGGGCAGCCTTAAAGCAGGCGAAAAGATCAAGATTTCCGGATTCGGGAACTTCACGCTTCGAGACAAGCGGCCGCGGAAAGGGCGCAACCCCCAGACCGGCGACGATATCCAGATCACCGCCCGCCGCGTCCTCACGTTCCGTCCCAGCCAGATCCTGAAATCGCACATCAACGTCGAAAAAACCTCTTGACCGGCAGGGGATAGGAGTGGCGGCTCCGGAGATTCCCGACAAGTTCTACTTCAAGATCGGGGAAGTGAGCCGGATCTTAGGAGTAAAGCCTTACGTCCTCCGCTTCTGGGAAACCGAGTTCCGGATCTCGCCTTCGAAAAACAAGTCACAGCATCGCGTGTACAAGCGGCAGGAGGTGGAGACGCTGCGCGAGATCAAGCGCCTACTGTACGAAGAGCGCTTCACCATCGACGGCGCCAGGGAAAAGCTGAAGCAGATCGCGAAGAGCCGGCAGCAGCAGCTCAAGCTGGAGCTGGCGGAAAACCCGTTCAAGGCGGAGCTGAAGCGGCTGAAAAAGGACCTCGCGAAGATTCATTCGATGCTTAAATAATCTACGAATATCTCACCGGAATAGGGAGCGAATGGCGACCGAACGCGGGGACCGCCCTTGGGGTCACTACCTGGTGCTGATCGAGGATGCGGGATACAAGGTGAAGCAGTTTGTCGTGCATCCCGGCAGGCGGCTCAGCCTTCAAAGGCATCGGAGACGCGCCGAGCACTGGCAGGTGGTCCGCGGGGAGGCGGCGGTGACCGTGGGCTCCGAAGTCGGAAATCTCGTCAATGTTTCGTTGACGCCGGGCAGCTACATCGACATTCCTCTGGGGGCGTACCACCGGGTGGAGAGCGTCGGGATCGAGGACCTGGTGATCATCGAGGTGCAGATGGGGGATTACGTCGGCGAGGACGACATCGAACGGATCGAGGACGATTACGGCAGGGCGGAGCAATGACAGGAACGGGAAATCGCAAGAAATCAGGTGACAACTCCGCCGGGTCCGGCTATATTTACTTTTTATAGTTCGGGACGTAGCGCAGCCTGGTAGCGCACCTGCATGGGGTGCAGGGGGCCGCTGGTTCAAGTCCAGTCGTCCCGACCAGCAAACCCGAGGGGTTACGAGACGCGCTCTCGTAACCCCTTTGCTATTACGGAGGGGAGGCATCCCGTTGGAAGGCGACGCACCGGTCATCCTGCTCTGCAACGACGACGGCATACGATCCGAGGGGATCGTCGCGTTGTCGGCGGCGCTGAAGGAACTCGGAACGGTATATGTCGTCGCCCCCGACCGGGAAAGGAGCGCAGCGGGGCACTCCCTGACGCTGACGCATCCGCTCCGGGTCGAGAAGCTGGGCCCCCGCACCTGGTCCGTTGACGGCACTCCCACCGACTGCGTCAACCTCGGAGTGAACGGCATCCTGAAGGGGAAAAGGATCGACCTGCTCGTCTCCGGCATCAACAAGGGAGCGAACCTGGGCGACGACATCACCTATTCCGGTACGGTGTCCGCCGCAATGGAAGGCACCATCCTGGGGATCCCGTCGATCGCCGTCTCCGTCGTCACCCGCAGCAAGTTCCGCTTCGACGTGGCGTCGGAGTTCGCGTCGACCGTGGCCCGGAAGGTGATGGCGCAGGGAATCCCCGACGACACCCTGTTGAACGTGAACGTCCCCAACGTCCCGAAGGACAGGATCGCAGGCGTGCGGGTGACGCGGATGGGCAAGCGGATCTACGGCGACGCCATCGTCGAGAAGCGCGACCCGCGCGGCCGCAAGTACTACTGGATCGGCGGAGACTATCTCACGTCGGAAGAAGTCCCCGGATCGGACCTCGAGGCGATCGAGGACAACTACATCTCCGTCACCCCGATCCACCTCGACCTGACGAACTACTCCGCGCTGAAGGCGCTCCGGAAATGGACCTGGTGAAGGAAGAAGAGCTTCGCTGGAAAATGGTCGAGGACCAGATCCGCCGGCGCGGGATCCGGGACGAGCGGGTCCTTTCGGCGATGCGGGAGATCCCCCGGCACCTGTTCGTCCCGCCGGCGATGCGCCACCGTGCGTACGCGGACGATCCGCTGCCGATCGGGGAAGGGCAGACGATATCCCAGCCCTTTATCGTCGCGGAGATGACGGCGGCGATGCGGCTGACCGGCAAGGAGAAAGTGCTGGAGATCGGCACCGGCTCCGGCTACCAGACCGCGATCCTGGCGCGGCTCGCCTCCCGCGTGGTCACCGTGGAGCGGATCCCGTCCCTGGCTTCCGGGGCAGAGCGGCGCCTCAAGGAAATGGGGGTGACGAACGTGGACTTCGTCACAGGCGACGGCACCCTCGGATACCGTTCGCTCGCTCCCTACGACCGCATCCTGTCCGCGGCGGCGTCGCCTTCCGTCCCGCCCCCCTGGCTGGAACAGCTCGCGGAAGGCGGGATCCTGGTGCTGCCGATGGGTGGACGCCTCGGCCAGGAGCTCCTCCGGGTGACGAAGCGGGGCGGGGAGGCGGTCCGCGAATACCTGGGTGCCTGTATCTTCGTTCCCCTCATCGGCAAGCACGGATATTCCAGTTAGTGGCGATTCGTGTAAAATCACCCGTTAAGGAGAAAAGATGTCCCCGACCGAGCTGAAGAAACGTATCCGGAACATCCCCGATTTTCCGAAGAAGGGGATCCAGTTCAAGGACATCACCACGCTCCTCGCCGACCGGGCATCCTACCAGCAGGCGATCGACCTGATGTCACACCGGTATTTCGACAAGGGAATCGACGCCGTCGTCGGGGTCGAGGCGCGCGGCTTCATCATGGGGGCGGCGCTCGCGTACAAGCTGGGAACGGGCGTCCTCCTCGTCCGGAAGCAGGGAAAGCTTCCGCACAAGACCGTCCGCGCGTCCTACGAGCTGGAGTACGGGAAGGACCAGCTCGAGATCCACGAGGACGCCATCCGGCCCGGTATGAAGATCCTCCTGGCCGACGACGTCCTCGCCACCGGCGGGACCGTCGCCGCGGTCATCGGCCTGCTGAAAAATCTGGGCGCCGTCGTTGTAGAATGTTGCTTCCTCGCGGAGCTTTCCGCGCTCGGGGGTCGCGAACGGTTAAAAGGGGAGAAGGTGTTCTCCCTGATCCAGTTCGACGATTGATCCCGGGACGGCCGCGCGCCCCCGTAGCTCAGGCGGACAGAGCAGAGGTTTCCTAAACCTTTGGCCGGGTGTTCGAGTCACCCCGGGGGCGCCAGGAAAGTAACGGGTTACGGTTGAACCGTAGCCCGTTTTTTTTATTCGCGATCCGGCAGAAATCCTCCGAAAAACTATCGGGCAGGGGAAATATTGTGGACCGGAAGCGACATGTTCGGAAATGTTTTTCATACATGAAAGGGTTTTCGTTGCGCCCGTGTAGTTGTTAGGGAAATATTTCATGCATATCAGCATGTTATGCGCCGTAAAGAATACCGGTTCGCTTGTTGCATATTTTATCGCTTGGACATCCACCGAGATCGATTCCGGAGGGAGCCATCCCATGAAAAGACATATCTTTGTTTGGGCTGCTCTCCTCCTCATGGCTTTCATCACGGGAACTTCCTGGGCGGCCCATGGAATCGCCACCTGGCCCGGGAACAAGAAGGCCGCCGTGTCGCTGGCTTTCGACGACGGATGCCGATCCCAATTCACGCTGGGCGTGCCCGCACTGAATGCCCGGGGAATCAAAGGGACCTTCTACCTCATCATCGACGGCGTGAGCGACGGTTTTTCGCCTCCCTGGAGCTCCTGGAGGAGCGCGGCCGCCGAGGGGCACGAAATCGCCAGCCACACGATTTCACACCCGCATCTGACATGGATTTCCCTGTCGCAGGCGCAGACGGAGATCACCGGTTCGAAGGCAACGATCGAGACCCAGGTGCCTTCGAGGAAATGCCTCTCCTTCGCGTATCCGTTCGGCGATACCAACAGTTCGGTCGCATCCATCGCATCGGACGCATATGTCAATTCCCGCGGGGTCGCGTGCGGCCTGAACGCCGAACCGTACGATTTCGCCAATCTGAAGGCATGCTCGCCCGACTCCGGGGACGACATCTACGTTTGGGCGGACGCCGCGAGGTCCCAGGGAAAATGGCTCATCGCCTACATCCACAGCCTGGACAGCGGAAACGACTGCTGGGGAACATGGGACATCGACATGTATACGACGTACCTCGACTACCTGCTGGGCGGCGACGTCTGGGCAGGCACCGTGGGGGGGGTCGTCAAATACATCAAGGAGCGGTCCGCGGCGACCCTCTCCACGGTTTCGGGATCCGGCGAAGAGATCGTGCTGAGCCTGACCGATACGCTGGACGATTCTATCTACGACCAGCCCCTCACCCTGTGGAGCGAAGTTCCGTCCGAATGGGAATTCGTGACCGTCCAGCAGGGGACGGGCGCCGTCGTCGAGTTGACGCCGGTGCTGGAGGGAGGGCGGAAGGTCGTCTATTATCAGGCCGTCCCCGACCGCGGCCTCATCACGCTGAAAGATCCCGTCCCGGCAGACCCCCGGATCACGGCGTTGTCCCCCGCGAACGTCGTCGCCGGAAATCCCGCTTTCAACCTGACGGTCAACGGCGCCGGTTTCGTTTCGGGGGCGGATGTCCGGTGGAACGGATTGAACCGGACGACGACCTACGTTTCGGCGACGCAACTTCGGGCCGCCGTCTTGGCGGCCGATGTCGCCGTGCCGGGAACGTTCCGGGTGAGCGTGCGCAACCCGAACGGCGGAGTCTCGAACGAGGCGAACTTCGAAGTCCGGGTCGTCCCGCCGGTGTTGGCCGCGATCGAGCCCTTCGTGACGACCGCCGGATCGCCCGCGTTCACGCTGGCGGGTTCCGGGAGCAATTTCCTCCCCGGGGCAAAGGTCCGGTGGAGCGGATCGGAACGGACGACGACTTACGTGTCGTCCACGCAGCTCCAGGCGGGCATACAGGCCGCCGACATCGCGTCCGCCGGGATATACAACGTCACCGTTCTCAATCCCGACGGGGGCGTTTCCTCCGCGGTTCCCTTCGAAGTGATGGGGCCGCCTCCCGCGGTCTCCGCCCTGAGCCCTTCCTCCGCATCCGCGGGCAGCGCGGCGTTCACCTTGACCGTCACCGGCGCCAATTTCGTGTCGGGGGCGAAGGTTCGGTGGAACGGCTCCAACCGCACCACGACGTACATATCGTCCGCGCAGCTTCGGGCGAGCATATCATCCACCGACATCGCCTCTCAGGGAAGCTTCCCGATCTCCGTGGCGAATCCCGACGACGCCGTATCGAATGCGGTGTACTTCAACGTGACCGCACCCCCTCCCGCGATTACAGCCCTGAGTCCGTCCGGCGTGGTCGCAGGAAGCGCCGCGTTCACCCTGACGGTTTCCGGCGCCAATTTCCTCCCGGGCGCAGCCGTCCGATGGAACGGGTCGGGCCGAACGACCGCTTTCGTCTCTTCCGCGCAGCTTCAGGCATCCATCCCGGCCGCCGACATCGCCGCCGCCGGGACCTATAACGTCACCGTCCTCAATCCCGACGGGTACGCATCCAACACCGTTTCCTTCACCGTGAACGCCCCGGGTTCCGTCTTTTCCATTACATCGTTGAGCCCGTCGGAAACCGCAGCGGGCGGGGCGGCGTTCTATCTGACCGTCGACGGCGCAAAATTCGTTTCGGGCGCGAGAGTCCGCTGGAACGGGTCGAGCCGCACGACGACCTACGTTTCCTCCACGCGATTGAGGGGCCGGATCACAAGCACGGATATCTCCAAGGCAGGGACCTTCAACGTGACCGTTCGCAATCCGAACGGAGCCGTTTCCAACGCCATCTCCTTTATCGTGAAACCGCCGGTTTCCGCTCCTGCGATCACCGCGCTCAGCCCATCCGGCGCCGCCGCGGGCGATCCTGCCTTCACCCTGACGGTCTCCGGCGTCGACTTCGCCCCGGGCGCAGCCGTCCGGTGGAACGGGTCGGGCCGCACGACCGCTTACGTTTCTCCCGCGCAACTGCAGGCGTCCATCCCGGCGGCCGACATCGCATCCGCCGGGACCTATAACGTCACCGTTCTCAATCCCGACGGGGGCGCCTCCGGTCCCGTGCAGTTCAGCGTGAACCCGGGGATTTCCACTCCTGCGATCACGGCGCTGAGTCCGTCCGGCGCGATCGCGGGCGGCGCCGCGTTTACCCTGACGGTTTCCGGCGCCAACTTCGTTCCGGGGGCCGCCGTCCGATGGAACGGGTCGAGCCGAACGACCGCTTACGTTTCTCCCGCGCAGCTTCAGGCGTCCATCCCGGCGGCCGACATCGCATCCGCAGGGACGTACGCCGTGACCGTGCTCAATCCCGACGGGTATGCATCCAACACCTTCTCGTTCACCGTGGATACGGGAGTATCCGCCCCCGCGATCGCCGCACTGAGTCCGTCATCCGCCACAGCGGGAGGCGCGTCCTTCACACTGACGGTTTTCGGCAGCAACTTCGCTTCGGGTGCGGTCGTTCGCTGGAACGGCACCGACCGCGCGACGAGCTTCCTGTCCTACTCGCAGCTCCATGCGTCCATCCCGGCCGCAGACATCGCCTCCGCCGGGACGCATAACGTGACTGTGCTCAATCCCGACGGAGAAGCGTCGGGCGCGTCACCCTTCGTGGTTTCGGAGGCCCCGACCTACACGGACAACTTCAACCGGCCGAACCAGTCCCCGTTGTCCGGAAACTGGGCCACCTTCTATTTCGGAGTCGGAACTCTGGAGCTATACAATCAACAACTTAGATCGACGGACATCAATTCCTGGAACGTCTACGGATGGCGAACCGCGGACACATACGCATCGAACCATTTCTCTCAGATCAGATCGACATCCTATCCCACGGGCGAAATCGGCGGACCCGCGGTGCGGATGCAGTGGAACGGATCGCAACTCAACGGATACCTCTTTTCGGTGTTGAGCCCGACGGAAGCGGCGATCTTCGCCAGATACGGGAGGAACACCGTCGGCTGGGAGCAGATCGGCGCGATATATACAGGGACCTTCGCATCCGGGGACGTCTACAAGCTGGATATCAGCGGAGACGTGTTGACTGCATACAGGAACGGCATTTCTCTGGGGTCCAGGACAGACGCGAACAAGCGTGTTCCCTCCGGCGGAATGCCCGGTGTGCTCGTCGTCTATCCGGGGACATTCGACGACTGGGCAGGCGGAAATGTCTACGCATCGGGTATCCCCGCGGTCGCATCTCTTGCCCCTTCGTACGCGCACGCCGGTGGTTCCGGATTGACCCTGACGATCGACGGAAGCAACTTCGTCGCAGGATCGGTCGTTCGGTGGAACGGTTCGGCCCGGACGACGACGTTCGTCTCCTCCACGCGGCTGCAGGCGTCCATCCCGGCGTCCGACCTGTCCGCGGCGGGGACGGCCGCCGTCACGGTTAACACGCCGCCGCCGGGCGGAGGGACCTCGAACGCGATCGCATTCGAGATCCTTCAGGCAGCGGGATCCGTCACCATCGATCCTCCAACGGTGACCGGAGGAAGTTCCGCCATCGGGACGGTGACACTGATCGATCCGGCGCCGCAAGGCGGCGCGACCGTGACGCTGGACAGTGGGGATCCCTCCATCGTAACCGTCCCGTCGATCGTGACGATCCCCGCAGGCTCGATCTTCTCCACATTCCCCATCTTCACGGCCCCCGTGGCGGGATCGGTGACCGTGAGCATCGTCGCCGGGTACGGGGGTTACACGTGGACATCCGCATTGACGGTCGACGCGGTGCCTCTCGTTCCGGTTTCGGTGACGCTTGATCCGACTACGGTGTCAGGAGGGGTCGCCGGTTCGATCGGAACGGTCACGCTGAGCGGCCCGGCGCAGGGCCAGGGAACGCAGGTCTCCCTTGTGAGCGGAAATCCGGCGGTTGCCCAGGTCCCGTCCAGCGTCACGATACCCTCCGGAAGCGTGAGCGCAATCTTCCCCGTTTCCACGTCCGCCGTTTCGGCCTCCACCGTTGTGATCGTCTCAGCAACGCACGGGGGGACCACGAAATCCGCGACTCTTTCGGTGATGCCTTCGGACGCTCCCGCCACGGGGCATACGATTACGGCCTGGCCGGGGAATCGGAAGGGGGCGGTATCTCTCACGTTCGACGACGGCGAAACGTCCCAGTACACGCTCGGCGTGCCCGCCCTGAATGCCCGCGGCATGAAAGCGTCCTTCTACGTCATCACCGCTTACAACGGAACACCCATGGACGAGTCGGAATGGACCGCCTGGAGAAGCGCAGCCGCGAATGGACACGAAATCGGCAGCCACACGATCTCCCATCCGGCGCTGAGCACGCTTCCCTACGAGCAGATGCGGCAGGAAGTGGTCGAATCGAAAACCGAGATCGATTCGAGGATCCCGTCTAGGAAAACCCTCACGTTCGTCTATCCTTTCGGGGATTACAATTCCCAGACGAAGTCGGTCGTCCAGGAAAATTACATCGCGGCCCGGGGAGTCTCCTGCGGCCTCAACGAACCGCCGTACGATTTCTACGACGTGAAGGGATGCACGCCCGACTCCTCAACCACCGATATCCACGCATGGACGGCGGATGCGGAGCAGCAGGGGAAATGGCTGGCGGTCTACTTCCACTCTCTGCTCGGATCCCTGGAGAACGGCTGGGGCACGTATGAAATAGAGGATTTCACGGCATACCTGGATTACCTGGGAAACCGGGATGTCTGGGTGGGGACGTTCGAGCAGGCGGTGAAATTCCTCAGGGAAAAGGCGACGTCGAGCGTGACCTTCCATTCCTCATCGGCGGACCGGATCGTGCTGCGTCTTGCCGACACGATGGACGATGCGATATACGATCAGCCGCTGACGCTGCGGAGCGTGGTCCCGTCCGAATGGGCAACCGTGAACGTGCAGCAGGGAAGCGGCGCGATCGATGTGAATCCCGTCGTCGAGGACGGGGCACGGGTGATCTATTACGAGGCCGTGCCGGATCGTGGGTTGATCACCCTGAGAAATCCTTGAGAACCCGACGATCGCAGGTCAGTTGATCGTCAAGCCGGTCGGGTAGGACGGCACCTTGGCGGTTCCCGCGGAGATTGCCAGGGAGAAGGCCTTGGTCCCGGTCATGCCGCCGGCATCCGTGCATCGGATGGTAAAGGCGAACGTCCCCGGGGCGCTCGGGACGCCGCTGATGATACCGGTGCTCTGCGCCAGGGAAAGGCCCGCGGGAAGCGAACCCGACGCGATGGACCACGAATAAGGGGCGGAGCCGCCCGCCGCGGCAAGCGTCACCGGACCATACGTCGCACCCGCCGTTCCGGAAGCCAGTGAGGCGGTCGACACGGTCAGGGAAGACGAGCTACCGATGGGCGGCGCCACCTGGTGCACCGCGTTCAGAAGGGAAGTCGAGCCGGCGGTGTCCAGGTTCAAGGCCCAGAACATGACGCCCCCTGCCTGCTCCGCGGCGAGGATCGTCTTGTCCTTCACCGTCTCGATCGAGTTGTAATAATATCCGTTCACCATTTCGTATCCGCCCTCGTCCTTATAGGGAGCGCCGGAGTCCCATGCAACCAGCTGGGAATAGTTCTTCTGGTCCCAGCCGGAGTTGCTGCCATAGAAGGGGATGCCGAGATTCATCTTCTCTTTGGGCAAACCGCGATTTTTCCAATAATTCAAGGAACTTTCCGCCATGGCATACGTGGAGTGAGGTACCCCTCCGTCATAGGCCATCAGGTTCAGGAAATCCACGTGATCGTAAACGGCGCCGGCGACCCCGTCCGTATTCCATCCCCAGACCGCCGCCGTCAATAATTTTCCCGAAGCCTTCAGGCGGGTGCTCAGTTCCGCCATGAGCGTGGTGTAACGGTCGCTGTATTCGGTGCCCGGGAATTCCCAATCGATATCCACGCCGTCCAGATTATGTTGACTCACGAAATTCATGATGTTGTTGATAAAGGTGGTCCTGAGACCGGAACTGGAAGATATCGTGTTGAATGCGCTGTCGTCTCCGTTGTTCCACCCGCCGACGGAAATAAGCACTTTCACGTTATTGTTGTGAGCAAGCTGAACCAGTCGATCCAACTGGTATGTATTGCCGAACGTGGGAGATATTCCGCCGCTGTGTGTAGGCAGAATAAAGGAATAATTTATGTGGGTAAGGTATTCGTAATTTAGGGTTTCTTCGAACCCCGATTCCCCCCAACTGATGAAGTAGCCGATGACCTTGAAAGCATGTGCATTCGTCGATGTAAAGAGGAGAAACGCGACAAGAACACATGCCGATAATTTCCTGAACATCACCCCTCCGAAGGCAGCGAAAGTTCCGTAATGCCCTGCAGCAGGAAATGCACAAACCGTACCGCATAAGCAATCGAAATACATCAATATAAACAACAACATAAAATCGCATCGCTTCGCCGGCGATAACAATTATGAGATTTTTATCAGTGAATCGTTATGTTTCGCGTTTGCCGCCATTTGTTCCCTTGACACATCACGGCATTCCCGTATTTTCATCACATGTTCATAAATACGCATATTGGCGGCCTGGCGGAACCGTGCCCCGGCCGCAGGTGGGATCGGGAAACGATCCACCTTCGATTATCTGCGCGCGTCGCCCATTTCCGGAAACTGGGGATCGCGGGCGATGCTCCGGTCTTCCTCCATCATGGGAATACGCTTGAATTTTTCGTCGACCTGCTGGCCGTCTGGTTGGTTGGAGGGTGCGCAGTACCGATCGATCCGCAAAAAACAAGTTACGAAGTGGAGAACATGGCGCGCGCGGCGGCGCCCCGCTTCTCTCTCTGGCTCGGTATGCCGAACGGACCCATCGCGGATTCCCTGGCCGGGATGGGGGTTCGATGCGTCGACACGGCCGAAATGCCGGAGACCGCGCCTTCCGGTTCCGTCAGGTACCCGGCGGGGGGGCTCGCCGGCCTCGACGATCCTGCCCTGATCCTGTTCACCTCGGGCACGACGGGAGATCCCAAGGGGGTCGTCCATACCCATAGATCGCTGCGCGCTCGATGGACCGGCATCCGGCATGCGCTCGGGACGAAGGCGTTCCGGCGCACCCTCTGTCTGCTTCCCACGCACCATGGGCACGGCCTGATCTGCAATTGCCTCTACCCCTGGCTTTCCGGTCAGGATCTGTTTCTGACGCCGGCATTCAGTCAGGAGTCGATCCTGCGCCTGGGATCCATCCTCGACGAAAACGGGGTCACGTTCATGTCCTCCGTGCCTTCGGTATGGCGCATGGCGCTGAAGATGTCGTCTCCTCCACGAAGAAATACGTTGGAACGGGTATGTTGCGGTTCAGCGCCCTTGACCGGGGCGCTCTGGAAGGAAATCCGGGATTGGACGGGAACCGGAGATGTTTATAATGCTTACGGCATCACGGAAACGGGAAGCTGGCTTGCCGGAACCACGGTGCCCGGGTTCACACCAGAGGACGGGCTTGTCGGAAAGGATTGGGGGGGAGTGATCAAGGTACTGGACGGTGCTAGCGCCACCCGGCATCCGCTATCGCTGAGGGAATGCCCCCCGGGGGAGGCGGGGCACGTCTGGGTCAATACCCCGGCCCTGATGAAAGGGTACCTTGGAAGGGACGATCTCACACGGAAGGTCGTTTCGCACGGGTGGTACGTCACCGGCGACATCGGCATGATCGACGAGCGCGGCCTGTTGTATCTCAAGGGAAGGGAACGCGACGAGATCAACAAGGGCGGAATGAAAGTATATCCGGATGACATCGATGCCGCAGCGCAACGCCACGGCTCCACCCTCGACGCTTGCGCTTTCGGGATCGAGGATCCGCTGCTGGGAGAGAATGTGGCGATCGCGGTGGTGCTGAAGGAAAACCGGCGGGAAAGCCTCCGGGGCCTGGTCGACTGGCTCCGGGACCGGCTGGGAACGCGGCAGCTCCCTGTCCGCTGGTATGTTCTGGAAGAGATACCCCGAACTTTCGCCGGAAAGGTCGATCGCGTCCGGGTCGCCGGAATCTGCGCATCGAGGGAAGCCGAGGACATCCGGTCGCTTTACCGATGAACGATTCCTCCGGCCTGCGGGACAGACTGGTCGGATTGTTGGAGGAGGTCCATCCGGACCCGGCCCTTCGCATAGAAAACGGCACATCGCTGATCCGGTCCGGGGCGATCGATTCCCTCGGATTGTTCCGGCTTGCCTTGTGGATCGAAAACGAAACCCGGACCCGGCTGGACCTGGGATCGCTGGATCCTTCGAGGGACTGGGACACGGTTTCCGATATTCTCGATTTCGTCGCAAGGCACAGGATCCCCTGAGTGAAGACGAAATCCGAATACGAGGTCGTGCGGTATCGCCCCGAACACAAGAGGGCGGTCGCGGAGCTCCAAAGGCATCTCTGGACTTCCGACGTCTCAATGAATATCGCGTACCTGGAATGGAAGCACGAGCGGAATCCCTACCTGTCGGAACCGCTGATCTACCTGGCCTGCTGCGACGGAAAACCCGTCGCCATGCGGTCGATGTTCGGGGTGAACTGGGAAACCGGGACGCCTCCGATGAGATATCCCGGAATCTGCCCCGACGACATGGTCATCGAACCCGCTCACAGGAACATCGGACTCGCCACCGTGTTGATGAAAGCGGTGTTCAAGGACCTGGAGACACTGGGGCACGATCGTGTCTTCAGCCTCAGTGCGGGGAAAATCACCCGCCTCACATCCCTTGCGATGGGCTGGCGGGCCGTGGGATCGGTTCGTCCTCACCGATGGAGGTCCTCAAGCGCCGAAAGGCTGCAACGGTTGGGAAACGCTTTGAGGAGAACGACGTTCCTTTGGAGGATTTCCGACCTCGTTCCGCATCGCGAGTGGGGGAGGGAGCAGTGTTCGATCCATGAACTCTGCAATCCGCAGGGGATGCCTGCGCGGAGGATCGGAGGAAACCTCACCGTCGAGAGGGACGCGAAGCCCGGGGACATGGCCCGCCTGATCTCGAGGATCGAATATGACGGCCGCATCCGCCATGTCCGGGACGCCGGCTACCTGGAATGGCGCTTCCGGAACCCGATCCACAGGTATATCTTCCTCTATCGGTGGGACGGGGACGGCCTGGGCGGCTACCTGGTCCTGCAGCAATACCTGTCCGACCTGTCCGACGGCCTTCGGGTGAACATCGTCGACTGGGAGGGTACAAGTCTGCGCATCCGGGCGGAATTGCTGCAGGCGGCGCTGCGGCTGCACCCTTTCTTCGACCTGACGATCTGGACCGTTTCCTTGGGAGAAGATTCCATGCGTCTGTTGGGAGATGCAGGATTCCGTCCCGTGCCGGAGGGGCAGGAAGGGGCGGGCGTGGGGCAGGAGCACCCCTGCCTGCTGGTCCGTGGGATTCCGGGCGGCCCGGCAGCCCCCGAACCGTCGTTCGGAGGGCGTCGGTTGGAGGACATTTCCCAATGGGACATCCGCATGCTGTATTCTATGCAGGGATGACAGCCGCCAATTATAATGAGATCCGCTTCCGGCGGTACGGCCTGCTGGACGACCAGGTCGTCTTTCTGAAAGGGTAGTTCAAGGTTATCCTCCCTGCTGCAGGAAGGCGGAGATCGTGATGGTGTACTGGACGGGCGTCTACTGGAGGATGGCGTGACGGGTCAGCCGGATTCCGGGACCGGGAGGGTTTTCTCCCGTTCGATGTATCTCTCCACGTCCTTCCTGCGGAACCGCCACTGGTTGCCGCTCTTGTACCCCTTCAGGATCCCGCGGCGGGCCATCTCGTTCACCGTGTCCGGGCTCAAATCCAGCAGGATTGCCAGATCTCGCGTTTTCATGATCGCTGGAAGGGGGGCTTTTTCCACTGCCTCTGCCTCCGAAAATTGTCTCAATTCAATTTAGAGCACAAAATAACATCCTGTTATATTTTTGTAAATCAAGGAAATTCGCATACCGGCATTTTATTGCGTAAAAAATTCGTCTTTCGATATTACCGGAGGTCCGGTTGAGGTTTTTCGTTTATTCCATGATCGCCATTCCGCTGCTCCTCGTGGACTCGGTCCTTCTCTATACGCTTCCAGTCCATCTTTCCGCGCGCTTCACGAGTATGCAGTTCATGATCTTCGCCGCCGGCGCCGCGATCTATCTCGGCTTCCATTTCTTCGTCCGTAAACCGGAACGTCTGTATCTTTGGGGGCATGAGCTGACGCACCTCCTTATGGCGAAAATATTTTTTCGCCAGGTCCACGGATTCCACATCACGTCCCGGTCTGGAGGGAAGGTTGTGATCGACCGGACGAACGTCGCCATCGACCTGGCTCCGTACGCCGTTCCGATCTACAGCCTCGCGGCAATCCTCCCGATCCTTCTTTTTCGCGGGAGGTATCCTTTTTCGCGAGAATTCTATCTCGCGGCGGCCGCCTTCTTCTTCACGATGCATATTTCCTTTTCCCTGGAAGGGTTCGTGCACGGACAGCCCGACCTGCGCAGAAGCGGCCGGCTGTTTTCCGGAGCGGTCGTGGCTCTTTCACTGATTTTGATTTTCCCGGTCCTCCTGGCCCCGGCAACTCATGCGGGCATGCGGGAAATCTCCGCCTTTTTTCGCGAGTGGTTTTCGAGCTCCTTTTCCGTCGCAAGGCATTTTCTCGACAACATCCTTTTTTGATCTTTCCTTGCGGCGGATTCCCGCGGGAAGAGAGAAGGGGACCCTCCGTCGTTTCCAAAAAACGCCGTGCGGGGATCCCCGGATATAATTTGACATAATATCTATTACCAGACGTTGTATTCCGAGAGCCGTCGTCCGCGGCTTTTGGTCTTGACCTGTTTTATAGGTGAATCTATCATCCGAAATAACCCTCTTCCGCAAGAAATACGAAACCAAACTATCTGATAATATTCAACAACTTACAAAAGCGCTACACGAAATAAAGCAATTGGGAGGAATCATTTCGATCTGCGTATCCGGCAAGAAAATACGGGACGATATCGGGTTGCGGCAACATCTGGAGGCGTTTTTAATCGGAACACAAGGACGCCTTGTTCAGCCACGCCCTATGACCCGATTGTGCGGAAAAACTGTATCCTGAACTGCGGCCGGAAGGTTGAAATGACGGTTTAGACGGACCAGTTCCTTTCCTCGAAATCGGCGCCCGGCAGCTCCGCTGAAAAAGCGCCGTAGAGAGGCCATCTTTCGCCGAGGGTCCCTTTCGGCTGGATCGTCAGGAAGAAATCCATGCGGTCGTCCGCCCTGCAGTCCAGCAGGTCGAGAGGTATTCCGATTTCCACAACCTTGTTGTACGTCGCGGAGATCGACTCCCTGCCTTCGAACGTGAGCCGCTGCGCCGGCTCCTTCGCCTCGATTTCGAGGAACGACCACCGGGACGCGGACTCCTCCAGAGAGATTTCCCCGAGAATCTTGCGGTTTTTCCGGGTGAACAGGATTTCCAGGTCGATGTGACGGATGTTCTCAACGGCGACCGGGTCCAGGTCGAACCGGAAATACAGGACATCCGCGCTGAAGCCGTAATAGAATCGGGAAAGGATCAGCCTCCCTGCCCGGTGCATCGAGCCGAACTCGGGATTGGGCACGTAAACCGACGCCGAGCTCCATTCGAGATAGGACGTGATCAGCCCGTCGATGCTGGGCCGGATATAGCTTCCCGGCGCGGGAATGAAATCTTTCTTTCGGGAAATCCTTTCCCTCCGGACGATCGGGATGTCCAGCGTGGCCGGAGGATCGATCCCCATGGCCAGGTAGGCGGCTTTCACGTTGTGCCGGAAAAGGCGGTCGAATTCGGGTCCGTGCGGCGTGAAATGGTCGTCGCCGTACCACCAGCACCAGTCGGATCCTTCCGCCGCGAAGAGGTAGCTTTCCGCCTTTTTCAGCTCCTCCGGAAGCGGCGTCCCGGCGGCTTCCAGCGGCGCCGCCCGGGTTTCCCATTGGGCGCGGGCGAGCGAAAGCATATCCCAGGCGGCATGGTCTTCGGGATGCCCGATCCAGATATTGAACGTCCCGTCGATCCATGATCCGGTCGGCACGGAAGGCAAGACTTCGGAAGCACGGCTTCCGGTGGTCGCCTCGGATAAAGTAACACATTCGATATCAGGCTTTAAACCATCGAGCTTCTGCAATAATGTCTTCAGGAAAACGACCCCGGAATCATGGTAATACTCCCAAGCGTTTTCCCCGTCCAGGATGACCGGAACGATGAATTCGTTTTCCGGAATCTTTAATCCGTTGCTTTTTAGTTTATTATGTAATTTGCTTAATATATTAATGAAATTATTCGCCGCGTCATGCGCATCCCATCTGGAATACTCGAAGCCGATCAGATCGGAAAGGTGATGGTCCCGGAACACGATGCGGATTTCCCCGGCGTCGGTCCGGACCGCATAGGGGCGGTAAACCCATTCCGGCTCCGAGGGAATCCCGTCGGCGTCCCGCGTCACGTTCTTTCCGAGCGCTTTCGAGAGGAGGATCTCGTCGGTGGCGATCCATCGGTATCCGGACTTCGCGGCCAGCTCCAGCGTGGCCGGGCTGATGGATCCTTCCGATGGCCACAATCCCTTCGGGTAGGCGCCGAAGAGCTCCCTGAAGATCTCCCTCCCCTCCTCGAGCTGGCGTCGGGCATCCCGAGGGTAGGCGAACGGACGGTTGGGAAGGTTCATGCCCGGCCGCGCATCCAGCGCCGACCGGTTGTCGATCAGGAGGGGGAGGATGGGGTGGTACATGGGCGAGGAGGAAAGCTCCCCGCCGTCCTCCGTCTCGAGCCGCCGGTATTCCTCGAACATCCGCGACATGACCAGGATCTGCCGGTCCAGAATGTATTGTTTCTCCTTTTCCGTGTAGCGCCCTCCCTTTTGCCACAGGCGCGCAAGCTCGGGGTCCTCCTCTCGATGGAGGGGATGGAACCAGGTGAGGTTGAACAGGGCGACCAGGTCCGTGTAATCCGAGGAGCCGTACACCCCCGCGTTCGACCCGCCGTTTCTCTCGAGGGAGCGGAGGGCGTCCTCATGCCCCCGGAACAGCTCGGCGTACCGGGGCTGGGGAAGGATCATCGTGGGCGCGAACGCGGAGAAGAAGTTCCGCAGGATGAACTCCCGCTCGTCCCGCGTGAGGTCCAGGGCGTTCTTCCGCGAAACGTCGAGGAAGCTGTCGCTCGCGTTGTTCTCCACGTAATCCCGCACCTGGACAAGCAGAGACGGAACCAGGTTGAAGGTGTGCCGGACGTTCCGGAATTCGCGGAAGATCCTCGGAAGGGCGACGTAGTCCTTGATGGCGTGCAGCCGGACCCACGGCAGGGCGTAGGATCCGGTTTCCGGATCCTTGTAATACGGCTGGTGCATGTGCCACAGGAAGCAGACCTTCAAGGCCTACTCCAGGCGGGCGATCATGAATTCGATCATGTCCTTCATCCCGGTTTCCGGGTTCTCCTTGAGGATATGCCGGTACACGGCCACCGCTTCGGCTTTCCTGCCGGAGAGGCCGAGCACGCGCGCCTCGCCGAACAGCGCATCGGTCTTCATCGCGGGCCCGGCGGCGTCCGCGGCTTCCCGGTACGCGGAGGCGGCCCCGGCATAATCCCCCTTCGCCTCCAGGGCGTTCGCCACGCCGTTCCGGAGGAGGAATCTCAGGACCCCCTGGGCCTTGCCGGTCCGGATCCCTTCGTGGAAGCGGAACAGGCTTCCGGCGTAATCTCCGCGGCGGAACGCAAGGGAGCCGAGATAATAATGCGCATATGCCGATGCCCGGGTCCCGGAATGCTCCTTCGCGAGAGAGGCGATCTTCCCCTCAAGCGCCATGAGGGCCGCGTTGTCGGCTCCGGGAGGCGATTCGAGGAAATTGCGGGCCTCCTCGAGGAGCGGCCATATCGCGCCCGCGGCCTTCCCCTCCTGCCACCGGAGGTATCCGCGGGTCCCGAACGCAGCCGCCAGCGCGACCACGAGCGCGAGGACCGCCAGGGCGACCTTCGACCGATTCTCCTTGCACCACGCGATCGTCCGCCCGAACGTGGAAATGAACTCGTCGGGCTCCTTCAGGTCCCGCCGGGTGTATCGAATCTTCTCCGCCATCCCCTGGCCGCTCCCTTTCTCCCCTTACGGTTTGTTTTACCGCTCCACGATCCGCCGCGCGTTCTCCTGCATCCGGAGCGCATCCCGCTCCGTGAGGGACGCCCCGCGGATGATCCGCAGCGCCGCGTCCCACGGAGTGAAATCTCCGGGCGAGTGCGAGTCGGTATTGTATACCATCCGCGCCCCCGTTTTTACCGCCATCCTCGCCACGTGCCCGTTCGTCAGGGAGTGCCCCTTCCGCGCGGTGATCTCGAGGAATACGCCGTTCTTCCGGGCAAGCCGGGCCTCGGCCTCGGTCAGGAGGCCCGGGTGCGCCAGGATGTCCGCTCCCGCGCGGATCGCGGCGAGGTTGGTTCCGCGGGGGACCGGCTCGACGATCGTCTCCCCGTGCACGACGACCACCTTCGCCCCAAGCTCCCGGGACCGCTCCACAAGGTACGGAATGAGGCGCGGGGGAACGTGCGTCAGCTCGACGCCGGGGAACACGTCGGCCTTCCCGGCCCCGGCCATCGCCCGACAGAAGCGCCCCATGTTCTCCAGGATCAGCTCCAGGTTCGACGGATCCGCGTGGTCCGTGATCGCGAGCGCCGTGTACCCGGCGGCCGTCGCGCGGGAAACGACCTCCGCGGGGATCAGCTCTCCGTCGCTGAACGTCGAATGGATGTGCAGGTCGATCAACGGTCCTCTCCTTCCAGCGATTTCCCGATGACCGACGCGACGGCGTCCCGGATCGCCTCGGGGGCGGCCCGCTCCATCTCCCGCACCTCCAGCGATCCCCCGAGCCGCTCCACGCGGTTGCGGAACATCCTGAGCGTGTTCTCCCCCAGGCCGAACTCCGAGAACCCTTTCCCCGTCAAGGCCATCAGGACCCGCGCGCCGGAACCCCGCGTGAATTCCGAAACGGCCATCAGGTTCTCCAGCGAATCGGACAATCCCTCCTTGAGAAGGACGACGATCGCGAGCGGAGACGGCGCGAGACTGTACCAGAGGGGCGAGATCGACCGGAGGTAGGGGAAGGCGTGGAGCGCGATCGGGCAATCCGCCACCTGGAGCCGCCCGAACGACCCCACGGAGACCCCCTCCTTCCCCCGGAGGGAAAAGAACGCCTTGTCCGCATCGAACTCGCGGAACTTCCCGAACGCCGTGACGAGTTCCTCCAGCACGGCCGGGTCGGGGAAGAAGAAAACGATGTGGGCGGCGCCCGCCCCGGCGCGCTCGGCGCCCTCCCGCAGCTTCCGGCCGATCCGTTCCGCCGCTTCGGGGGGGAGGAAGGCGTTCTTCGCGGGGCGCGCGTCGAAGGGGCCGATCTCCAGGATCCCCCGCTCCTTCAGCGAGAGGAGCGCCTTGTAGACCACCAGGTCCGGGTAGTGACAGTTGTTGACGATGTCCTCGACGCGGGAACAGAACCCCGCAAGCATCAGGACTTCCCGGAGCGACCCTTCCGCCGGAGAGATCTCCCCCGGCTCCCCGACGACCGCCACGGAGTCGGACGGCGAGGGAAGCGCGTCGCCGACCTTCAGGAGTTCGTCGTGCTGCCGGAGACCTTCGAGGATCGTCTGCTCGCCGGGACGGAAGATGGTCCGCCGGACCCCCACTTTCCCCGGCAGGAAGCTGAACCGGCCCTGCCGGAGCGGGATCATCCGGAACAGCGCCTTCTCGCCGACGAGGTTCTGCGTCGAGGCGGAGACGATGTTCCCCCGCTCGATGTAGATCGAGCCGGCGACGCCTTCCCCCTCGATCTGGAGGATCCCGCTCTTCCGGTTCATCGAGAGCATCTGCCAGAGGTCGGGGATGAAGAACTGGCTCAGGTTTCCGCTGATCTCGGAATCTCCGCTGAGGACCTCGGTGAAGGGATCCCGGAAGAAGTACCGCTGGATGCGCTGAAGGACTTCCTCTTCCTGGAACGGCCTGCGGAGGAACTGGTCCACGCCGGGGCGGAACCCCGAAACGCTGCGCTCCTGGTCGCTCAGGAAGAAGATCGGCATGTCCTTCGTGTTCGGGTTGCTGCGGAGGATCAGGACCAGACGGTCCGGGCTCAAAATCGGCACCGCCATGTCGAGGAGAAGGACGTCCGGATTGCGCAGGAGCGTCTCGGACAGCGCCCTGCTGCCGTCCGGAACCTCGATGACCTCCATCCCCTCCTCCCGCAGGAAAAGGGCCAGAGGCTGCCGGTTCGCTTCGACGGGGTCCGCGATGAGAACCCGTTTCGCCCCCGCGACCATCAGAAGGTCCTCTGAAGCTGGTAGAGGTCCTGGATCTTCTCGAGCATCGCCTCCACCAGCCACTCGTCCGCGGTGTTGAACCCCTCTACGTCCGCCCCCCGGTCGGCTCCGAACAGGCCGTACGCGCCGTCCTCCTTCAGGGAAAGGACCACCTCGCGGTCCTTCAGAAGGTCGTCTTCCGTGGAGATGCACAGCAGGTTCCCTGCGTCGAACCGGGTGCCTCCCCCCCGCCCGAGGATGTAGACGTTCCGGTTCGGCGGGATGTCCGGCCGGAACGAAAGGAAGACCTGCTTGTAGATCTCCGGGGTGGGTCCGGCCACGATGGCCATCCCCCGGGACCCCCCCGGCGAGGACGCGTCCTGGGCCACCGCCTCCAGTATCCGAAGGAAATTCTCCCGCGGGATGCTGAAATAACCGTTCCGCCCGAGGTCCCGCCGGATGCGCTGGAAATGGGGAACGTCCTCCCCTTTCCGGAGCATTTCGTAATGCTCGGGCTTCCCGACGAGGACGTCGAACGCGTCCCAGAAGCCGCGGTCGGCGATCCGCAGGCGGTGCAGGGGGCTTTTCTGCTGGCGGGAGTGCTTCTCCTCCGCCACGCGGACCAGCTCCTGGAAATCGCGCCCGTCGTGGGGAGATGTCGCCGACATGAGGAACGGCTGAAGGGAGAACTCCGTGCCGAGGAACGCGAACCGGTTCCTTTCGCGGATCACCCTCCGCAGCCTGCGGACGGCGAGCGTGGCGCCGAAGGCGTCGGTTTCCGGGAGGACGATGCAGAAGTGGCTCGCGTCCTGCCGCGCCAGGAGGTCGGAGTCGCGCAGCGCGCCCCCGATCCGCTCGACGACCGAAAGCAGCACGCCGGTGACGACGC
>JBFLWB010000198.1 GCA_040758155.1 Thermodesulfobacteriota bacterium | reverse complement strand
ACGTCGAGCGTTCCTCCCGCACCCCCGACATTACAATCGATCATCTTGACTCCCGGCGATAACTCGGTCGAGTTGGGAATCAATCCGCATTTTACGGCCAACGGGAGTTACAGCGACGGGTCGACGAAAAACCTGACCGCCACGGTTCTGTGGAGTTCCACAAACGCGGCAGTCGCGACCGTGGATGCCGCCGGCATCGTGACCACGAAAGGGATCGGCGACACGACCATTCAAGCGGTCTCGGGTTCCGTCACCGGTTCTAAGGCACTTACCGTTACTTCCCCGGGGCACTTTCTGTTGAAGAATGTCGGGTTATGGGCCTTATTCGAACGCCGGGGCATTGAGGAACGCTTGGGATGGTCCGGTGAATATTGGTGCGGCCAGATTATTCAGAACTGGGACCAGTTCGATACGGTGGTGGACAACACCGTATCGCAGGAAGTCTCGCTCCAGCTCGACAAAATGAAGGCCATGGGAGTAAACACCATTACATTTTCATGTAACGCCTCCGATAATACCTATACCGGTACCTGGACACCTCCCGATTGCAACGCACCGCCGACGGGCGGATTCCAATTCCCCCAACCGACGGCAACGGAACTTGCGAACCTGCCACGTTTCTTCGACATGGTGCAGAGCAAAGGAATGAAGGTGTGGTTGAGTCTGATCAACACGCACATGGAACAGCAGCCCCCTACCAATTCCCAGACATGGTTGGGAGCTATATTGGGGGCCATCGGCAATCATCCGGCGCTTGACCTGGTACTCTTCGATGGATCGCCGTATGTGGTGGGCACAACTTGCGGCATCCCTGCCGAGGCGCCGCTATGGTTTGGGCCGGGCTCCGTCCCTGCCAAGTACGTTCAGTGGGCGATCGGCTTTGCGATGTCGCAGGGCATCCCCGCCCGGAAGCTCTCTGCTGAAGCCATCGTCGGCGATTTCTTCGTGGATAGCATGCCGCCGGCCGGAGACGAAGCCACCGATAACCATTTGTGGCCGCCGATCTCCGTTTTAAAATCGATTTACGATAACCTCAACATCCCCGCGAGCCAACGCACTTACGCGTTGTCCCTATACGAGCACCGGAAATGCTCGACCGGACAAGATCTCCCGTGTACCGACCTGAACCCTCACGACTGGGCCGACCAGACTTTACAAAATGTGATCAGCGTGGTGGGCAGCGGTCCAAGGATTGTGATCCCGGAAATGGGCGACATGACGCCCGTGGACCAGGTGAACTGGAACACGGAACGTGCACTCGAAAGCATTGTCTTCCTGCTGCAAAAATACGGCATCGATGGCGGTTCGTTCTGGATCTGGACAAATGAAGACATCGACCGAGATTCGGACCCGTTCTATGCCGATGCCGTGAAGCGTCGGGGCGTGGATTTCATTTACAACCCGGTGCAGAAGGAAGTCATCGACATGGGCGGCTTCCACGTACCGGTGGTGCCCAACGGATCCTTCGAAGATACGGCCGTCAACGATGTGCCTGTGAACTGGGTGAAAGCAGGCAACGGCACGGTGTCACAATACCTGTTGACGCAAGAATCGGGTCAGCCCGAAGTACCTTCCCGAGGCACGCACGCGATGCGGATCATCACTGGCGCAGGATCTAACGACAATATAACCGCGACCAGTGCAAGGATCCCGGTTATCGCCGCGACCACCTACACAACAACGGCAAACATGCGTTTTACCTGGACCGGCGACCCCAACCCGGGAGGTTCGCCTGCATCTCGCCCACAGGTATTCATCAACATCCTTTATTTCCAGCAGAACGGGACCCCATCAGGGGTAACCACAAAGGATTCGTTCTCGTTCTTCCAGGAGGACAGCACGACCGGATTCGACACCTTCCCGCAACAGTACACCACGCCGAGCGACGCGACATTCGTCGAGTTCCAGTTCGGCGCCTTGCGGAACGGATTACCGGCCCAGATAACCTTGGACGTTGATAACGTCCGATAGGGTGGGGGGCATTGGCCGGATTCAACACGTGAGTAATCCATCGCAAAGGGTGCCAGACAAAATAGGCCAGCGCGTATTGCGTTGACACCATTATTTGATATCAAGGGGTTGCGGCCCGACAGCCGCAACCCCTTTCCCTTTCCCGATTCCGCCGCGAATCCTAATCCGCCGCGAAGCAGTAGAGCAGCCCGTCCCCGCCGGTGCTTCTCAGGTCGGCCTGGGAGCAGCCGCCGTCCGGTCCGCGCGAGGGGTGAGACGTATTCCACGATTTCGCCGGGGCGCTGTCGTCGAGCCCCATCCGGTCATGATGGCCGACCATCGCCGCTCCCTTGCCGCTGCTCGTCCAGTTGGCGCAGGTCCGGTCGGCCTCGGGGCCGAACGCCGTGCCGTCGGGCTGCGATCCGGTGAGGATGTCGTGCCGGTTCGGCTTGTCCCCGCGCCCGTTGACGATCTCGCCCTTTTCCGTGAGCGCCGTCTGCTTGTTCAGGTTGTTCGCCGGCCCGTGCAGCTCCGCGACGTCCTTGGCGACGACGACCCCCTTGGCGTTGACCCAGGGCCCTTTCCCGATCCGGTCGCGGGCGTTCACGGCCCCGGGGCCCTGCGTGCTCAGGTAGGCGCGCCACTTCTTGCCCCCCGCGCCCGCGGACTCCGCCAGCGTCCTGCAGATCTTGTCCGCCCCTTCGAGTCCCCCGAGGTCCCCCCCCTTCCCGGACCCCGCGCTGCTGACGAAGAAGCTCATGCCGGCAGCGTACGGCGTTCCGCCCCACAACGTTCCGATCCCGGCGACTACGACCGCGACGACAATCCGGTACGCCAACCTGTTTCTCATAACGGTCCTCCCGATCGGCGGATTGGTTCTCATTTACATTAGATATCCCCGCCCCGGATGCGATTCGCGCCCCGGCGGGCGGCGACGAAACTTCGGCATGGAACCGTCCATCGAAGGATTACTGACCGCCCGGTTGGGAATCTTCGGAGAAGGAGGTTTACATGGTCCGCAGGATGCTGGTCCTTATGCTCGCAGCGGTGGCAATTACCGCATTTTACGGGGTGGATGTCTCCATTGCAGACGAGAAAGGCGGGGAGAAGGTCGGAATCAAGCTGGAAGCCGCTCCCGATGTGAAGACCGAGGCGAAAGCAAAGGCGTCGTTCGTCCTGGATAAGGCCAGCGGAAGCCTGAAGTACAAGTTGGAAGTGGAAAACCTCCAGGACGTCACCATGGGGCACATCCACGCGGTCGGCGACAGCGGCCTTCCGGGCCCGGTCCTGGCCTGGCTCTATCCCGTCGGGGGAAGCGCCGCATCCCTGAAGGAGGGGAAATTCACGGGCACCCTGGCGGAAGCCGCGCTGACCGCAGACCAGCTCGCCGGTCCGATGAAGGGGAAAACGCCGAAGGAAGTGTACGAAATGCTCGAGTACGGGAAAGCCGGGGTGGCTCTCCACACGAAACAGAATCCCAAGGGAGAACTCTGGGGCGTCGCAAAGAAGAAATAGGCGGCAATGCCCCGTAATCTTCGGGGGCTGCGGGTCTTCTCCCGCCGCCCCCGTTTCGTTTCCTCAAATCCCCCGCGCCTACCCGCTCCGCTTTCTCCGGAACAGGTCGTTCTTCACCGACGCGATCCGGTCGAGGAACAGGATGCCGTCCAGGTGGTCCATCTCGTGCTGGATCGCCACCGCCTCGAATCCGATCCCTTCGATGATCGTCCTTTCCCCGTTGCGGTCGAACGCGTCCACCAGCACCCATTGGGCGCGGCGGACGTTGGCGGTGTAGTCGGGAACGCTCATGCATCCCTCGCGCACGATCTGCTCCCCCCCCATCGCCAGGATCTCCGGGTTCAGGAGCGCGAGCAGCCCGTGGTTCGCCTCCTTGCCGCCTCGGCGATGGCCGGAGACGTCGACGACGATGATCCGCAGGGGCGTACCGACCTGCGGCGCGGCGATCCCCACGCCCCCGGGCGAGTGTCGCATCGTCTCGATGAGATCGTCGATGAACTCCGTCACCGCCGCCGGGTCCTCGACGGGCGAGGCCTTCTCCTTCAGGATGGGATCGGGAAATACCCGGATCGGGAGGACCGCCATCGGGGACGCCGATTACAGCTCCACCGGCTCGATGGGACGCAGCGATATCGAAACGGCAAGCTCCTTCCGGACCCTCTCGAGCGTCCGCTCCAGCTCTTGCATGTCCACGGCCTCCGGGATGTCCGCCTCGAGGATCATCACGTACACCGGGCGGGCTTCCGCCCCCACGATCTGGGTGGTCATGTCGGTGACGTTCACCCGGTACTTCGCCAACTCCCGCGCCACCGTGTAGACGATCCCCGGCCGGTCCGCCCCGTATACCGATATTATGTGCGGCCGCCCGGTGAAACCTTTCTTCCGGGAGATCTCCTCCTCTCCCAGCGCATGCAGCGTGATCGTCAATCCCATGTCGTGCCTCAACGAGTCGAAGAATCCATCGACCTCGGGCACGGAAGAGCGCTCCTTGTGGACGATCACCAGGATCATCGCGAACTGCCCCGACAGGATCGTGCAGGAGGAGTCCTCGATGTTGCAGCCGATTTCGTAGAGAACCCGGCTCACCTCCGCGACGATCCCCGGCCGGTCCTTGCCCACGACACTCAGCGTGAAATGACCCATCTCCCCACCCTCCTTAAAAACCGCAGAACATCAGAACCGGGACGTTCCTGAGAACTTCCGCAGAACAGGGACAGACATGCAGGGCAGTAGACCCCAATACCCCAAAACGGCGAAAGCGAAGAACCGGGACGTTCATGAGAAGCCCCATGGTCACATCCTGTTCGCCTTCTCATGAACGTCCCCGTTCTCCGCTTTCTTCAACATGCATCTATGTCCCACTTCTGCGGAAGTTCTCAGGAACGTCCCGGTTCTGCGGTTGCCCGGATCGCGGCGGCCGAAAGGATCCGGATCCTTTTCCCTCGGACGTCGATGCGGCCATCTTCCTGCAGCTTCTTGAGAGCGCGGGAGAAGGTCTCGGGAACCGTGCCCAGCCGGGAAGCGAGAACGTTCTTGCTGAACGGAAGCTCCAGCGTCGCGCCGTCCCGCAGCGGGATCCCGCGGCGCTGCAGCTCTTCCGAAAGATACAGCAGGAGGCGTGTCTCGACGTCCCGCAAGGACAGGTTCTCGACAAGATTGGTCATCTGCCGGAGCCAGCGGGAGATCGACCCGAGCATCCGGATGGCCACCTTCGGCCGCTTCTCCAGCAGATCGAGGAAAGGGCGCTTCGGGACGAAGAGCATCTCGGTTTCCGAGAGCGTCTCGGCGTGGGCGGGGTACGCTCCTCCCTCGAAGAGCGTCGCCTCCGCAAAGCTCTGCCCGGGCTCGATGACATGAAGGACCTGCTCCTTCCCCTCCTCCGACAGTTTGAACACTTTCACCTTGCCGGAAGCGACGACGTAGAATCCGTCCGCGCGGTCCCCCTCGCGGAAGATCGCCTCCTTCTTTCCGTACCTGCGCGGGACCGCAAGGGAAGCCACCCCGCGAAGATCTTCTTCCGGGAGGGACGAAAAAAGGGGCGTCTTGCGGAGGATGTCTTCGCTAGCGGAAGCCATGGGACTATTCTGTTGAATCGGCGGGCCGCGTCAAGCAAGATCGTTTTCCCCTCAACGATACGGCTTCAGGGCCTCCAGCAGCCACGGCTCGAACCGGCACCCCAGCGCCTCCGCGCGCTCGCACTCCCGGGCCGCCCCCACGAGGTCGCCCTTGGCATACAGCGCCCGCGTAAGACCCGCCCGGGCCTGGACGTTCGAAGGGTCGATCTCCAGCGCCTTCCGGTACTCCCGGATCCCTTCGTCGAAGTCCCCGCAGGCGCAATGGGCCGAAGCCAGGCTCCCCCGGACCGAGGCGTTCCATGGGTCGATCTCCACCGCCCGGCGCGCCTCGTCGATCGCTTCCGCGTACAGCCCCTGGTTCGCCAGCAGGATCCCGAGGTTGCCTCGCGCCACGGCCATGTCCGGGTCCAGCTCCAGCGCCTTGCGGTACTTCAGGATCGCCTCTCCGCTGCGGCCCATCCGCTGGAGGGAAACGCCCGCGTTGTACCACGATTCCGGGAGGCCGGGATACAGGCGCGCACCCTCCGAGTAGATCACCAGCGCCTCCTCGTGCCGCCCCTTCTTGGCGTACGCGGCCCCCACGCTTTTCATGAACACCCCGAGCATCTCCGCGGTGGTCAGGGAGCGCAGGTAGGGCCCGGGCCGGGCCATGCGGAACTCCTCAAGGTACCGGGCGTCCTCCCAGGCGGCGCCGGCTTCGGAGAACTCCACGTTGATCCGGGCATCATCCCCGTCGTACCGCACGAAACAGTGCCCCGGCACATACACACCACGGAAAGGCAGCCCGAGACGCTCGGCCAGCGAAACCCACAGAAGGGAGAGTCCCAGGCAGTTCCCGCGCTTCCGGGCGATGACCCCGCCGATCAGGAAATTTTCCGGGTTCCCCGCCACCCGGTCGTATTTGAACCCTTCATCCTTGAGAAGCACACGGCGGAAAGCCTCCACAACATCCGGGCCTCCATCCGCCTTCGCCACCGCGGGCCGGAGCTTTTCGGCAAGCCGGGAAAGTTCCCGGTTCATTTTCGCTTCGTCGACCGGGAATCCGGTGAGATCCCGGCTACCGGACATGGAGTACCGCATCCAGGTCGGCAGAACGGATACTTCCACGACGGGGGAGGACGTTGCGGAAACGGGGGGAGATATCGCGGAAACGGCCTCGGCGTGATGGGGCTCCCCCGCGCCGTGCGCGTGTACGCGGTCCGGAGAAACCGGGACGACGCCGCAGACGCCGGAAATGACAGCAACGAGGATTTTTGCCGCACGGTTCAAGGATGCCCCTCCATGCAATCAAGAATCCTTACCAAGTTCTATTTTATACGGAAGCCCGTCTCCAACGAAAAAAAAACGCCGGGGATGTTTCCACCCCCGGCGCCCCGCCTCTTCGGCCGTCAATGCCGGCCGGAACTTTCGTTACTCCCCACCGCCGCCCATGTCGATGGTGCGCCGCTCCGGATAGAACGGGTTGTAGTGCGTGCTGTCCGGGGAAATCTTGTCGCCAGGCGATTTGAACGGAACCGCACCCGTTTCCACCGGATCGGCAGCGGTCCAGTCCGATGCCTGCAGTTCCATGGACCTCTCTCCCGCGAACGACACCTTGTCTCCGGAATACCCGGGACCCTCGGCAAGGGCGATCCCTGTGAACGCCCCGACGAAAAGTCCGACCACCAGCATTGCGAATATCTTGCGCGTCATGACTCTACCCTCCCTGCCGTTATGCTATTTGTTTACTGTCTCTGTTGACTGCTACCAGTTCCTATTTCTGACTATGAGAATCCCGATCCTCCGGGGAAGTTTCGCCTTCCGGAAAAATTCTCCCGGATGGGAATTCCGGTCAGCCACCCAGCCCGAATAGCCGCCCGCCCTGGTAGATGGCAAGCGCCACCGTCCAGGCGAGCGCCGTCTGGTATGCGAAGGCCACCCCGAACCACTTCCAGGTCCCGAACTCGTGCTTGAACGCCGCGGCGGTGATGACGCACGGCATGTACAGCAGGACGAACGCCATGAAGGCATAGGCGCTCAGAGGGTTGAAGGTCCTCCCGATGGCCCCCCGCAGCGACTCCTGCCCTTCCTCCTCCTCCGCCCGGATGCTGGCGATCCCCGCGGTCGAGAAGACGTTCGTGAACGCCGCCCCCACGGCCTCGGCGAAGGACGACCCGATCCCGCGCAGATCCTCCGCAAACGACGGGGAAGGCTCCGACGGCTCCTCCTCCGGCTCCGGAACGAAGATCTGCCCCATCGTCCCCACGACGATCTCCTTCGCGATGACGCCGGTGACCAGGGAGGATGCGGCCTCCCATGTCCCGAATCCGAGCGGCGCGAACGCAGGCGCGATGGCCTGGCCGACTTTCCCCAGGTAGGAGTCCTTCTTCTGCTCCACGCCCCAGGGGAGGTTCAGAAGGAACCACACGAGGACCGAGACAGCCAGGATGTAGGTCCCCGCCTTGATCAGGAAATGCTTCCCCTTCTCCCAGGTGTGGATCGCGAGGCTCTTCGCGGAAGGCATCCGGTATGGGGGCAGCTCCATGATGAAGTAGGGCGACTCCCCCCGGAAGAGTGTGCGTTTGAACAGCATGCCCATCAGGATGGCCAGGGCGATCCCCAGCACGTAGATGGACCAGAGCACCGTGCCCGAGCTGGACGGGAAGAAGGCCGCGACGAACAGGACGTAAACGGGAAGCCTCGCGCCGCACGACATCAGCGGGACGAGGAGCGCCGTCAGCGCCTTGTCGCGCGGGTTCTCCAGCATCCGCGTCGCGTAGATGGCGGGCACGCTGCACCCGAAGCCCAGCAGCATCGGGATGAACGATTTTCCGTGCAGCCCCATGCCGTGCATGGCCCGGTCCATGACGAACGCCGCCCGCGCCATGTAGCCGCTCCCCTCCAGGATCGTGATGAAGAACATCATGGAGAAGATGACCGGGACGAACACCAGGACCGATCCCACGCCGCCGATGACGCCTTCCGTCAGCAGGGAGGCCAGCCATGCGGGCCCGTGGAGCAGATCCACCAAGGTCCCGGTCCACCGCGTCAGCGGCCCGGCGCTCACCCCGTCGAGCCAGTCGGCGAAGGGCGCCGACAGGTCGAAGGTCAGCTTGAACATCAGCCACATTGCGCCCAGGAACAGCGGGATCCCCATGAACCGGTTCAGCGCGATCCGGTCGATCTTCTCCGTCATCTCGACCTTCCGGGCGTCGGGCCGGGCGAGCACCTCCCGGGTCAGCCCCGCGGCCACCCCGTACCGGGCGTCGGCGAGGAGCGACTCCACGTCCTCGCCATGAGCGGCCGTCAGGTGCTCCGCCGCGCGGGCTATCTCCCCGGCGAGCCCTCCGAGTCCCTCCTCTTCCGCGACGCGGCGGTCCCCCTCCAGCAGCTTGAAGGCCAGCCATCTCGCGGGATACCTGCCGGCGAGCGCCGGGTGCTTCCGCAGGACCTCCTCCAGGATGGAGGCGGCGGCCTTCTCGATGTCGCCCCCGTAATGCAGCCGGTTCGGACGGTGGCCGGACGGATTCAGGGCTGCCGCGGTCGCGGCGTCGAGAAGTTCCTCGAGCCCCGTCCCCTTCGTGGCGACGGTCGGGACGATCCGCACGCCCAGCGCCTGCTCCATGGCCTTTATATCGATCCGGTATCCCATCCTTTCCGCCTCGTCGTGGATGTTCAGCGCGACGACGACGGGGATCTCCAGCTCGAGGAGCTGCACGGTCAGGTAGAGGTTCCGCTCCAGGTTTGTGGCGTCGACCACGTTGACGATGACGTCGGGCCGCTCGCGGACGAGGTAATCCCTTGCGATGACCTCCTCCTGCGTGTATGGGCTCAGGCTGTAGGTTCCCGGCAGGTCGACCAGCGCGATCCGCCCGCCGCGCCGCTCGAAGACGGCCTCCTTCTTCTCCACGGTGACGCCGGGCCAGTTCCCCACGTGCAGCCGGGTGCCCGCCAGGAAATTGATCAGGGTGGACTTGCCCGAGTTGGGGTTTCCCGCCACCGCGATGCGCGTCGTCATCCCTCCACCTCCAGCAGGATCCCCTCCGCTTCCTTCTTCCTCAAGGAAAGGCTGTAGTTCTTCACCGTGATCTCGATGGGGTCGCCCAGCGGCGCGACCTTGTCCACCCGGACCTTCTCGCCGACCAGAACCCCCATGTCCATCAGCCGCCGCTTCAAGGGACCGATCGCCCCGATGCCGGAGATCCGCCCGCTCTGCCCCGGTTTAAGCATCGCCAGATTCATCTTGCTTCCTCCTCACCATGATCTTCATCGCCATCGAGCGTCCGAGGGCGATCCGAGCCTCGTCCACCTTGACGAGGAGGGCCCGCCCCCCCTCGTTGTTCAGCATCTCGACGGTCTTCCCCGGACGGATGCCGAGGTCCTCGATCCGCGCGGGCGAGCCGCCTCCGCCATTGCCGTGCATGCCGCAGCCGCGGCATGTATGCCCGTGCCCGTATCCGTGCACATGCCCTTTTCCGTGCCCGCTCCGGGGCGCTTCTTCCGCCCCGCGGCAGAATTCGTTCTTGGCGATCACGGCCCTTTCGCCGATCGCCAGCAGTCCGAGAGGAAACATGTGCCTGCCTCCGCGCTTTCCAGAAGATGTTGTCGTTGTCAGAAAGTCAGCCCGAGCCGGGCGAAGATCTCGTCGTTGGAGCCGATCCGGGTCCCTGCCTGCGCCGGATGGACCCGGTATTCCGTATGCCGGTATTCGCCGGCGATGTAGGCCGCCAGGCCGCCGGAAGGATCCTCGTAGAAGGAGTAGCGGGCGCCCGCGCTGTAGCGGTCCTTCACGGAAAAGGTCTGCGAGGCGGCCGCAAGGCCGTCGTCGTCGAAATGCTCGTACCTCAGGGCGATCTCCATCGGCTCCGCAACGAGGTGCGCCTTCCTCTCCTCGAAGAGCGACCCGCCGATGACTTCCCGTTCCCTCATGACGAACTCGTAGGCCACGGTCACGGCGAAGACGCCCTCCCGGAACTCCCGGTCGAAGCCGGCGTAGATTTCCCGATTCACTGCTTTCATGTATTCGGTGTCGACCCGGAATCCTCTCTTCCCGTCGGCCTCGAAGTGGAACCCCGCGGAAGCCGTATCGTTCCGGTTCCCGGCGCCGGGCTCGGAAAGGAACGAGCCGAAGAGCGTCAGCGGCCCGCCCAGCGGCTTGAAGGACGCCGAGAGGATGTACGAGTTCACCTCGTCCGCCGGCCGGTGGTCCGCACGTACGACCGCTTCGGAGTCGAAGAGCCACGATTCGAAGAGGTGCGTCATCATCTCCTCCCCCTTGTAAGCGGTCGCGGAGAGATCGAGGTCCATGGGCCCCGAATACACGGCCGTCGCTCCCACACGGTTGGTCTCGTACGCGTCCTGCGTCATGGGGTCGGAGACGAGGTGGTTCTCGAACACCCCGAACGGCTGGACCCTCTTCCCGACGACCAGCGAGAACGGGAAATCCTCCTTGCGGAAGGTCAGCGTGGCCTCGTCGACCGTCAGGTCCGTCTCGTCCTCCGTGCCCAGGTCTTCCGCCAGGAGCACGACGTTGCCCGTCAGCCAGTCCGTCACGTCGACACCGACGCCCAGCTCGATCGTGCCGATGAACAGGTCGGAGGCGGGGCCGATGGTCCGGTCGGCCGGATCGCCTTTCTTCGCCCACGCGAAGTCCCCCTCGAACGTCCCGGACAGGTGGACCCTTTCCATCCAGGCCGGCAGCAGCGACCCCTGCGCGGCGTTGTCGGACGGGGCAGGCGCCTCCGCGGCGCGCGCGGCCTGGAACGGCAAGACCAAGAGCAGCAGGAATACGGCGAGAAGCTTCATTCCGCGATCAGGCATGTCCGGTTCCTCCATGACGTTATAAGTTCATATGTGAGCAGTTGTTTCAGCGATAGCCCAAAAAAAATCACTCCATCGAGACGTGCTTCACGCATTCCGCCATCAGGTGCCGGATGTGCTCGTCGTCCAGGGAGTAGAACGCGACCTTCCCCTCCTTGCGGTACTTCACGAGCCGCTGCCCGCGGAGCAGCCGGAGCTGGTGGGACACGGCGGAGCCGCTGAGCCCCAGGAGGCGCGCCAGGTCGAACACGCACAGCTCCTGCTCGGTCAGCGCGATGACGATGCGCACGCGCGTGGGGTCGCTCAGCGCCGAGAACGTTTCCGCGAGCGCCCGGACCATCCGATCGCCCGGCAGGACGCGCTTCGCGGCGCGCACGCTGGCCGGGTCGATGAACACCACCTTCCCGATCCCGCCCCCGCCTTCCCTGTCCGCCGCCGGTTCCACCCCGCGCCCTCCTCGTTGAAACGGTTGCTCATATATACCAACGCGCCGAAACCGCGTCAAGAAATTATTTCGGGAGGAAAAAACGGGCGCGGAATGCCGCCGGGGGTCACCCGGCGATCGCTTCGCGGGCCGCGTTTCGCCCGTCGTCGGTCAGGGCGAGGAAGCCGTCCCGGCGCTCCAGCAGCCCCTTCTTCCCGGCCGCGAAGACGACGCGCTCCGCGAAGGAGCGCTTCCATTTCAGGTGCGCGTGGAGATGCTCGACGCGGTTCTCCCGGTCCGCCTCCGGGACGCCCTCGTGGTGGTACAGGTGGACGATGAGCATCCTCTGCGCGAATTCCAGCCGCTGCCGCGCTCGCCGCAGCAGGATGGAGACCAGTCCGCGCTGCGGGGCGGCCAGGTACGCCGCGACGAACAGCAGCCCGGACATGGAGGCCATGGAGCCGGCGATGGAGGCGTCGAGGACGTGCGCCACCCAGTAGCCGGCCACCGCGCCCGCGGCCCCCAGGAGCGCGCTCAGCGCGAGCATGTGCGACAGCCGGTCGACGAGGAGATAGGCCGTCGCGGGAGGGGCGATCATCAGCGCCACCACGAGGATCGAACCCACCGCGTCGAAGGAGCCGACCGCCGTCAGGGAAACCAGCGCCATCGAGGCGTAATGGAGAACCCCGGGGGAGAATCCGAGGACCGCGGCCAGCGCCGGATCGAACGTGGCGAGCTTGAGCTCCTTGTAGAAGACCGCGATGAACAGGACGTTCAGCGCCGCAATCCCCGCCATCATGTAGAGCGCCCTCGGGCCGATGTCGTACCCCCACACCGTCAGACGATTGAAGGGCGCGAACGCGAGCTCCCCCAGCAGGACGGAGTCGGTGTCCAGGTGGATGCTGCCCGCATACCGCGCAACGAGGATGACCCCGATGCTGAACAGCGCGGGGAACGTCAACCCCATGGCGGCGTCCTCCCGGACGAGCCCCGTCCGGTTCAGCAGCTCCACAAGGCTCACCGTCAGCACGCCGGTCATTGCGGCGGCGGCGACGAGCAGCGGCGACGTGAGGTCCCCTGTCGCGAAGAACGCCAAAACAATCCCGAGGAGGATGGCGTGGCTGATGGCGTCGCTCATCATCGCCATCCGGCGCAGGACCAGGAACGTCCCGGGCAGCGCGCAGGAGACCGCCACCAGCACGGCGATGACCTGGATCTCGATCTGCGGGGCGGTCACGGCGTCTCCTCCCCGTCCCCCTTCCCGGCAAGCCGCCGTGCCTCCTCCAGCCCCGCCGGCGTGAGGGACCACGTCACCGTTTCCGTCTTCCGGACGAGCCCCCGCTGCCGGAGCAGCTTCAGACTCCGGTCGACGCCTCCGTGCCCCATGCTCATGGCTCGCAGGACGGAGATCGGGTGGCCGTGGCCCGGATCCTCGTGCCGCACGGCCAGCACGTACAGGTCGGCCAGGACCGCATCGGTCATGATGCGGCGCCGGTTGGCGCGCTCCCGCGCCCAGTTCCAGACGATTCCCCGGTTCGGCGCCAGCAGCAGGGAGACGATCACGATCGCGCTCAGGCAGACGACGATCGTCGGCCCCGTGGGCAGGTGCGCCGTGACGCTGCTAGCCAATGCCCCGCTGCCTCCCGCCAGCGCCCCGAAAAGAGCGGAAACAACGACCATCGTTCCGAGGCGGTCGGTCCACTGCCGCGCCGCCGCCGCCGGCGCGACGACCATCGCGCTCATCAGCACGACCCCGACGGTCTGAAGGCCGATCACGATCGAAGTGACGAGGAGGGTGGTCACGAGGATATCGAGCGCCCGCACGGAAAAGCCGAGGCTGTGGGCGAAGTCGGGATCGAAGCAGAGCAGCTTGAACTCCTTCCAGAACGCGAGGACGACGGCGAGGACTCCCGCTCCCAGGATCCCGATCGTCAAGACGTCCCGCCTAAGCAGCGTCGCGGCCTGCCCGAACAGGAACGTGTCGAGCCCCGCCTGGGCCGCCACGGGCATCCGCTGGATGTAGGTCAAAAGGATCAGCCCGAAGCCGAAGAAGACGGACAGCACCAGGCCGAGCGCGGTGTCGTACTTGATCCGGGTGTTCTTCACAACGCTCATGATGAACAGCGTGCCGATCCATCCGGCGGCCGCTGCGCCCAGGAGGAGGGACAGGTTCGACTTGCTCCCCGTCAGGAGGAACGCCAGGGCGATTCCCGGCAGCGCGGCGTGGGAGATGGCATCGCCCAGCAGGCTCTGTTTCCGGAGGACGGCGAAGGAGCCCAGGACGCCGTTGACGATCCCCAGGAAGATCGCCCCCGTCCCGACGGTCCGGAGGGTATGGTTCCAGACCAGCTCTCCCAGGAGATCCAGCGCCGTCCCCATGGAAGCCGTCACCCTTCCCCGGAAAGCGTCTCGCCGGGACCGTGGTGCGAAAGGTAGGAGACGCGCCCGCCGTAGGCCAGGCGGAGGTTCCGGTCGGTGAAAACCTGGTCCACGGGACCGCTCGCCACGCACCGCACGTTGAGCAGCGTCACCCAGTCGAAATACTCCGGGACGGTCTGCAGATCATGGTGGACGACCACGACGGTCTTCCCGCGCCCCCGCATGTCCTTAAGGAGCGCCACGATGGCGCGCTCGGTCGTCGCGTCCACCCCCTGGAACGGCTCGTCCATCAGGTAGACGTGCGCGTCCTGAACGATCGCCCGCGCGAGGAAGACCCGCTGCTGCTGCCCTCCGGAGAGCTGGCGGATCTGGCGGCCGGAGAACTCGGCCATCCCGACCTTGTCCAGCGCCTCCAGCGCGAGCGTCCGCTCGGCCTTGCCCGGACGCCGGAGCCACCCCAGCCCGCCGTACCGCCCCATCATGACGACGTCGAGGACCGTCGTGGGGAAGTCCCAGTCCACGCTGCTGCGCTGGGGGACGTATCCCACCAGGTGCCGCTGCTCCGGGTACGGCTTCCCGAAGATCTCGACGCTGCCCGCGACCGGCCGGATCAGCCCGGTGACGGCCTTGATCAGCGTCGTCTTCCCCGCGCCGTTGGGGCCCACCACCGCCATCAGGACGCCCGGGGGGACCTCCATGTCGACGTCCCACAGCACCGGCCTCTCCCCGTAGGCCACGGTCAGGTCGTCCACCTGGATGGCCGGCGCGCCGCCTTCGGAAAGCGTCAACGTTCCCCTCCTCCCGCGCCCCCCCGCCTCGGATCGGCGGATCCGGACAGCGCGGCGGCGATCGTATCGATGTTGTGGCGCACCATCCCGTCGTAGCTCCCCTCCGGCGTGCCGGGATCGCCCATGGCGTCGGAGAAGAGGCTTCCCCCGATCCGCACGCGGAACCCCCGCGCCTGGACCGCTTCCTGCAGCGCCTCGATGTAGCGGGGCGGCACCGACGACTCGACGAAGACGGCCGGGATCCCGTTCTCCGCGATCAGGCGGGCCAGCGCCTGGATGTCGGCCGCGCCCGCCTCGGACACAGTGCTGATCCCCTGGAGCCCGCGGACCTGGAAGCCGTAGGCTCTCCCGAAGTAGTTGAAGGCGTCGTGGGCGGTGATGAGCACCCGCTTTTCGGGCGGCACGGAGGAGGCCCGCTCCCTGACGTACCGGTCGAGCGCTTCCAGCCGTTCCCGGTACCTCTTCCCGTTCGCGCGATAGACGTCCGCATGCGCCGGGTCCATCTCTGCGAAAGCCCCTTCCGCGGCCCTCGATGCGTCCATCCAGAGCGTCACGTCGAACCAGACGTGGGGGTCGTAGGCCCCTTCGAACTCGGGGGGGCGCAGCAGCTTTTCCCGGTCGATCGCGTCCGTCACCGCGAAGGTCCGGATGCGCCCCTTCATCCGCTCGAAGACCTCCGCCATCTTCCCCTCGAGGTGAAGGCCGTTGAAGAAGACCGCGTCCGCGGAAGCCATACGGATGACGTCGCCCTCGCTCGCCTTGTAGAGGTGCGGATCCACGCCGGGTCCCATCAAGGCGCGCACCTCGACCCGATCTCCGCCGACCTGCGCCGCCAGCTCCGCGACCATGCCGGTGGTGGCCACGACGGCGATCTTCCGCCCGGACAGATCCTTCGGCGCGGCGGCCTCGAAGCCGCCCCGCTTCCCGGGCGCCTCGCAGGATGCGAGGGCAAGCGCTCCCAGGAGCAAAAGGACGGAGGCGAGCGGACGGGCGCGCCTCATCCGCGCTTCTCCGCCCCCAGGGTCAACGTGAACTCCACCCCTTTCCCTCCCGGAAGGTTCCTCACCTCGAGGACTCCTTCGTGCTGGTCCGCGATGCGCGAGCAGATGGACAGTCCGAGCCCCGTGCCGCCGTCCCGCGTAGTGTAGAACGGGTCGAAGATCTTCTCCAGCCGGTCCTCCGGGATGTGCGGGCCGTCGTTCGCGATCCGGAAGCGCACGAATCGCCTTGGCCCCTCCCTCACCGCGCGCACCCCGAGCGTCAGCCGGCCGCCGCCGGCGGGGGCCATCGCCTGCACGCCGTTCAGCGCGATGTTGAGCAGGAGCTGGGCCAGCAGCTCGGGGTCCCCGGTCACGCGCGGGATCTCCCCCGGGCCGGGGAGATCGACCGTCGTCTCCACACCCTCCTTCCGCGCCTGCGCGGAGATCAGCGCCGCAACGCGCTCGACCAGCGCGCGCGGCTCGACCGGCCGCCGGTCGGCGGCAAGCGGCCTCGCGAAGGAGAGGAACCGGTCGGCGGTGCTTCCGAGCCGGTCGATCTCCGAGATGTGGAGATCCAGCATCCTGCGCTCCGGAGCGCCGTCCGGGATGGCGTCCCGCAGGATCTCCGCCGTCCCCTTGAGGCCGTGGAGCGGGTTCTTGATCTCGTGCGCGATCCCCGCGGTCAGCTCCCCCAGCGCCCCGAGGCGTCCCGCGCGGATGAGCTGCGCCTCCGTCCTCCGTTGCTCATCGAGCGCCTCGCCCAGCCGCTGCGCCAGTTGCTCCTGCTTCGCGCGCTCCCGCCGCTCGCGGTCCACGAGGAGGCCGGCCGCGACGGCGACGATGTTATACAAAAGGATCTCGAGCCCTTTTTCGAGCGCGTCTCCCGGATCGTGCCCCAGCAGCCGGGTGAAAGCGTGGGGGAGATAGACCAGCGAGGCGAAGACGGAGACGGCGACGCCGCCGCGGGTGCCGCCCGAAAAGGCGGCGAAGAGGATCGGCAGGTAGTAGAGCCGGCGGAGGACGTCGTGGACCCACGCGTGATGGGGGCCGACGCGGTAATGCAGGACGGTGATCGCCAGGCACGGAAGCCAGGCCGCGATCAGCATCCTGCGCGTGAAGAGCGGCCGGAGTTCATCCATCGCGCCGGATCCCGTACTTCTCGAGACGGTACACCAGGATGTGCCGCGGGATTCGGAGGTACGCGGCCGCCTGCGTGATGTTGCCCCCTTTCAGGCGAAGGGCCTGCTCGATGACGCGCCGCTCGAGGTCGACAAGCGACAGCCCCTCCGGGGGCAGCGCCGGAAAGATCCCTGCCGTTTCCTCGGAGGCCCGCTCCCCCGCCGCGCGCGGGGATGGAGGGAGGTCCTCGAGGGAAACCTCGTTACCCCGGCACAGCACGACCAGACGCTCGCAGGCGTTCTTCAGCTCCCGGACGTTGCCGCGCCACGGCCGGCGCGAAAGCTCCTCCATCACGGCGGGCGGAATGGAGATCTCCCGCCCCGCGGCGAACTCGGACACGAAGCGCATCGCGAGGGGGGGGATGTCCTCGGGGCGCTCCCGCAGCGGGGGGACATGCATCCCCACGACGTTCAGACGGTAATACAGGTCCTCCCGGAAAGCCCCTTCCCGGATCCGGCCGGGGAGATCGCGGTTCGTCGCCGCGACGATCCGCACGTCCACGGGCGCGGAGGCGTCGGACCCGACCGCGTCCACCGCTTTCTCCTGGAGCGCGCGCAGCAGCTTCCCCTGGAGCGCCGCGGGGATCTCGGCCACCTCGTCGAGAAACAACGTCCCGCCGGACGCCTGTCGGAAGCGCCCTGCCCGGTCGCGCACGGCTCCCGTGAAGGCGCCCCGGACGTGGCCGAACAGCTCCGATTCGAGCAGTTCGGCGGGAATCGCCGCGCAGTTGACTTCGACGAAGGGCCCTTCCGCCCGGTTCGACCGGGCGTGGACCCTCCGGGCGATCATCTCCTTCCCGGTCCCGCTCTCCCCCGTGATCAGCACGGTCGCGTCCGTTCGGGCGACGCGGTCGGCCATTTCCATGACGGCGCGCATGGCCGCGGACGCAAGGACGATCTCCCGCTCCACCCCGGCGGCGCGGATCCGCAGGTCCCGCACCTCGACGGCGAGCCGGCGCCGGTCCAGCGCCTTGCTCACGGACAGGAGGAGCTGGTCGCGATGGAACGGCTTGCCGATGAAGTCGTACGCCCCCTCCTTCATCGCGCTCACCGCCGTCTCGACGTTACCGAAGGCGGTGATGACGAGGACCGGAACGTCGGGCGCCTGTTCGCGGACCTTCTTCAGGACCTCCATCCCCGAGATCCCGGGCATCTTCAGGTCGGTGATCACGAGGTCGAAGGGCGCGGCCGCGAACGCGGCGAGCCCCTCGCGGCCGTCCCCGGCGGACGTCACCTCGTACCCGGACTTGCGCAGGTTGAAGAGCGCGACCTCGCGGCCGGCGGCATCGTCGTCTATGAAGAGGATTCGTCCCGGCATATCGATGCATTCATTATCGGGGATGCGGGGGGGGGAACACAACGTCCCCCCCACGGAATGGGTCGTTCTGCCGCGTCGCGCGACTTTAAGGGGGTCCCGCCGGGATGGTCATGAACACGGAGAAACCGCCGTTGTACGTCGCCGTCGCGTCCGGTACAACGGCCCCGTTCAAGGTCCGGGTCACGACGAGGTTGTCGAACACGGGGCTCCACTGGAGGTTCCGCTCGTAGTAGGCGAACCGCAGCGCTCCGTCCAGCAGGAAATCCTCCGGGTCGGCCGGGTCGTCGATCCAGCATTGGGAGATCGTGAACGTGAACGTGTCCCAAAGCCCGGCGCCGGAAAGGTCGTAATCGATCTGCCCGTTCCCGTTCACGTCGGTCCAGGCGAGGGTAAAGGTTCCCGGCTGGCCGGCGACGCCGGACAACGGAGCGCAGACTCCGGACACCGCGACCGCGTTGTCGCTCCCTGCGGCCAGGAGGGCGCCCCGGAGATCCTCGACGAAGAGGGTCGCCTGGATGGAGAAGTCCATTGCGGAAAAGAGCACGTCCCTGGTGAAGAACACGTACGACGATACCCGCTGATAGAGCGGTGCGGCGCCATCCGCCCAGAGATCGCCGAAACCCGCCCAGGGGGTGAAAGCGGATTCCTCGTAAATCCCGTCGCCGCCCGCGTCGTACTCCGCCGTCACGCCCGCGGTCGCGCCCTGCAGGGAGACCCGTGCGCGGACCCTCCCCGGGAAGGCGGCGTCCCGGGACGTGACCGTGTACTCCCCCGCGGTCGGGTCGTCGCCCCCGTTCCACCGTACCGTCCGACTCGCGACGACCGACAGGCTGCCGAACAGCGGCTGTCCCGCCGGCCCGGTGGTATCCGCCCAGAGGATTACGTTGTCGGGATCGCCCGTGACGGTCGCATTCAACGTTTCCGTATCCCAGGTCCCCCGGATCAGCGGCATCTCCTGCACCGGGGGGTTCGATGCCAGCGTGAAGCTCGAACCGCCCGACGTGACCGTCAGCGGGGGCGTCGGCCCCCTTGTGGGGCCCAGGACGAAATCGAGGTTGGTTGTGGGCGGAGTCACGTCCACGCCGCCACCCCCTCCGCCGCAGCAGAAGAGGCACGCGGCGCACGCGATGCAGACGATGCGGAAATTCCGAAGATGGCCGTTCCCCCGATGCATCGGAATATCCTCCTGATCAGATCCGTCCGATGGGTTTCCGTCCGACGCCCGCCGTGCCGCAGAAAAACGGTGAAACCCGAATAAGGGAAATTTCCTCGAGGAACATCGCGTGGAGGGCCCGGGGGCCGATGGAGAACCGCATGTCATCCCCCGATGGACGGCGGGCGGACGCGGCAGGAATCCTGGGGGAAATATACCACTTTGCGGAATTTCGGAATACCGGGGCGGAAAGGGGCCCGGGAATCCCGGGCCCCCTCCAACGCACCCGTGCAGGCCGGACGGGACTTATTTCGCCTTATGGAACCCTTTCGCGTTCGCCGCGGCCCAGTTCTTGTCCCGGCTCGCGTGACAGCCGAGGCAGACGTACTCCACGGTCACGAACTTCTCCGCGAAAGTCGATTTCTTCCCCTTCTCCTCGACCTCCCGGAACATGCTCGCCTTCGGGTCCGTGTTGATCTTGAAGATGTGGGTCCGCACGTCGCCGGTGTAGCTGGCCACCGTGATCGCCGACTTGGTGGCCTTCGGCATGTGGCACTCGATGCAGCGGGTCCCCTGCTTCCCGTGGCGGTTCCCGGCGAAGGATTTCGCGACCTCGGAATGGCATTCCGCGCAGTTGTTCTTCGCGTGGATGGCGCGGTCGTGCGGGTTGTGGCATTCGATGCAGCCCATGTCCTTGTGCACGCCCGCCTTCAACTCGTTGATCTGCTCATGGTGCTCGATGAACCCGCCCTTGGCCGGCGGCTCGGGTCCCATGCCGCCCCGCTGGTGGCACTTGCCGCACGCTTCCGCCGTCCGGTCGATCTTGATCGTTCCCTTCGACGGCTGCTTCACGTGGTTTGCCCCCGGCCCGTGGCACTCCTCGCAGCCGATGCCGTCCTCGGCCCAGGTGCCGATCATCCCCTCCATGCCGTCCTGGTGCCCTTCCGGGCTGTAGGCGGTCATGTGGCACGGACCGCACTTGTAGGGCTTCTTCGTCCCCTTCTCGTAGAAGGACCAGCTCCCGTCCTCGATGTTGTACTGGGTCTTCGCCTCGGAGCCGTCCTTTGCGGCGGTGACGATGTACCCTTTCCTGTCGATGTAGCGGGCCTTCTTGGTGGCCCCGCCGATCACGTAGCTGATGTCTTCCCAGGCGTAGCCCGGAGGCAGCGGCAGCTTGGCGTATCGCGCCTTCTCGGCCTTCCGCAGCTTCCAAGGATGGCCGGTCGCCTGCCAGAGGTTGTACTGCTGAGGATGGCACGCGAAGCATTTCCCGGAGCCGACATACCCCGTCGCCGCGGGGGACGGGGCCGCCCATCCCAGCAGCAGACAGCCGGCGAGGAACGCCGGCAAAACCTCGGACACGAATCCTCCTGTTTTCTTCATCGACCCGATCCCTCCTTTGGATTGACGCGGTTCGTGGCGGAAACGACAAGACAATTATTAAATGCAACGGGATCGGCAAACGATTCAGCGAGAAAATAGGCGGAAATCATTACTGTTTTCCGGATTCCAGATCCTGCGAACCGCTTCCCGCCCCCATGAAGGAAGGCCGGGGAGGTATCGGCTTACTTTCCGCGGCTCGGCACTATCTCCTTCGGCGGCCCGGCGGCGCACATGCGGGACTCCTCCTCCGCCCATGCGGAAAGGGGCCCGGCGGATTCCCGCCGGACCCCATTCGCGGAACGCCTTGTCGAACCGTGGCGGCCTTACATCTTCTTGAAGATCGCCTTGTACTTCACGTCCAGATCGGCCGCGGACTCCTTGGTATGGCAGTAGATGCCGCAGGAATTGGGCATCTTCGGCTTGCCGGTCTTCTCGTCCACCCCGTATTGCAGCGTCTTCGACGGCGGAATCGCCTCGAAGGTGTGGTTGGGGATCGAGCCCGACGCGATCGTGTACGGCATATGGCAGGACGAGCAGGACGCGACGTCGTAACGGTGCCCGGAGTGCTTCTTCGGGTTGGCCACGATCGCCTCATGGCACTTCCCGCAGAAGACCCGCTCGTCGCCCTTGAGCTGCCCCGTCCGGTAGGAAAGGCTTCCCTTGTGCGGATCGTGGCAGGTGGCGCAGCTCAATCCCTTCACTTCGCTGTGGGGGCTCTTTATCCATTCCAGGTACTGCTGGCGGTGGCGGTTCGCGTTCTTCTGGTCCGGCCAGAAGGAGCCGGGAGCGGTGTACGGTTCGAAATCGAGGTCCTTCGTCAGCGTTTCGGGCTTGTTCAGCTCATAGTAGACGGGGTAGTTGAACTTCTTCAGGTCGCCTTTCATGCGCGCCCGGATATGGCAGCGGCCGCAGTTCTCGGTGTGCGTGTCGATCACCGCCTTGACCTTCTTGGGCGCCTTCGCGTGGTCCGCCGAGGGGCCGTGGCACGCCTCGCAGCCGATGTTGAACTCGATGAACGTCCGTTCCTTGTAGTTGACGCCCGTTGCGTGGCAGTTCCCGCACTCGTCGAACCAGTCCAACCGCGACAGGCTTCCGTCCTTCTTCTTCCGGAGGGAGAAATGGTTCTTCGGCTTGTTGTACTCGAACTCGCCGTCGATGATGTTCCCCTTCTCGTCCCAGAACGCGTAGCGCTCCTCCTTGTACCAGCCGCCGATCACGTACGCCCAGTCGTACTGATCGGGTTTCGGAGCGCCTTCCGCCGTCAGGTCGGCCTTCACGTTCTTGAAGTCTCCCTTGGCGATCGGCCGGACCATCCATGCGTGGATGGTGTTCTTCCAGTCGCTGTACTTTTGCGCGTGACACTTCTTGCAGGTTTCCGAGCCCGCGTACGCCTTGCCCGTGTTGGGATCCTTCGACGGGCCCGGCGCCATGCGGGCGGCGGATGAGGATCCGGCCCACAAGAGCAGCAGGCAGCCGGCGACGATCGCCGGAAGGACCGCTGAACCGATGCTTCCCCTTTTCTTCATAAATCCTCTCCTCCCTTGGATGGCATGGTGCATGCCGAAAATGGTTGACCTTTTGTTAGCAGCAAACGAGATGCCAACAATACGGGACGAGGCGAGAAAAACATCGCCAATGTTTCCAAGGTGTTATATGCAGCATGTCTCGGAATGCCCGTTCCTGCCGCGCCGAAGCCCCGGAGACCGTTTCCTTCCGGAAACGTCGGCGGGAGGATGTTTCGGAAAAGAAACGGGCCGGCTTGCGGGATCAGCGTTTCAGCCGTTCCCACAAGGCCTTCCTGCCGATCCCGAGAAGATCGGAAGCGCGGGACTTGCTCCCGCCGGACGCCTGCAGCGCCTTATCGATGTAATCCGCCTCGAACCGCCGGACGGCTTCCTTCAGGGGAACGATCTCCTCCGACGCGGGAGCCTCGGGGGAAATCCGCGCGTCGGCAAAATCCGGAGGGAGCTGTTCCGGGCGGATCATCCCGTCCTTGCAGAGGATGGATGCCCGTTCCATCGCGTTCCACAACTGGCGGACGTTTCCCGGAAACCGGTGGTCGATCAGCCGCGCCATGGCCGCGTCCGAAACCCGGAGTCCCCCGAGCCTTTCGGCGAAGTGCTCTACCAGCAGCGGGATATCCTCCCGCCGGCTCCGCAAAGGGGGAAGCCGGATCTCGAAGACGTTGAGGCGGTAGAAAAGGTCGCTGCGGAATTCCCCCGCGTCCACCATCTCCTGCAGGTCCCCCCGGTTCGTCGCGGAGACGACCCGGATGTCGACCTTGACCCGCTCGCTCCCCCCGAGCCGCGTGAAGGAGCGCTCCTCCAGCACCCGGAGGAGCTTCGCCTGGGTGGAAACGGGCACCTCGGCGACCTCGTCGAGGAAAAGGGTTCCGCCGTCGGCCTGCTCGATCCTCCCCGCCCTGCGATGATCGGCGCCCGTGAACGCGCCCCTCTCGTGTCCGAACAGCTCGGCCTCGAACAGGCTCTCCGGGATGGCGGCGCAGTTCAGGGCGACGAACGGGCCGTCCTTCCGCTTCCCCCGGCGGTGCAGCGCGCGGGCGACCAGCTCCTTGCCGGTCCCGCTCTCGCCGAGAACAAGCACGGTGGCGTCCGTCCCGGCGACGGCGGAAACCAGCTCGAAGACGTCCCGCATCGCCTTGCTCTTCCCGACCAGCTCCTCGAAACGGAACTGCGCGGTGATGCGCCGCTTCAGCTCCCGGTTCTCCTCCTCGAGCGCCCGCACCCGGAGGATCTTACCGAACAGGAGCAGGAGGGCGTCCATGGGGAACGGCTTCGTCAGGTAATCCTCCGCCCCGCTTTTCATCGCCGCCACGGCCGATTCGACGGTGCCGTACCCCGTCATCACGACCACCGAGGACGGCGGGACCTTCGCCTTGGCCTCCCGGAGGATCTCCATCCCGTCCCCGTCGGGAAGCCGCAGGTCGGTCACGACGATGTCGAACGCCTCCTCCCGGAGCCGCCGGAGCGCCTCCGCACCGTTCCCGGCGTCCGCGACCGCGAATCCCTCCCCTTCCAGCGCGTCCGTCATCGTGAACCGCAGGCCGGGATCGTCCTCCACGACAAGGATGCGCCTTCCCTCAACCGCCATGTTCCCCTCCCTGCTCCGGCATCCGCGGGAGCGAGATGCGGAATTCCGCCCCCTCGCCCGGGCGGGACGAAACGGCGATCGTCCCGCCGTGCCGCTCGACGATCTTCCGGCAGACCGCGAGCCCCAGCCCGGTCCCCTTCCCGTCCTTCTTCGTGGTGAAGAACGGTTCGAAGATACGCTCCAGGTCCTCCCCGCGAATCCCCTCCCCCGTATCGGCGACGACCAGCGTGACGAAAGGCCCGTTCTCCAGATGATGAAACGAAAGCCGCCCGCCCGCGGGCATCGCCGCCACGGCGTTCAGCACCAGGTTCACGAGGACCTGCTCCAGCTTGTGGGCGTCGCCGCGGATCGACAGCGGGGGGAGGCGGCTCTCGACCGCGATCCCGTTCCGGCGGATCTCGTAATCGAGGAAATCCACCGTCCGGGCGACGAGGGCCGAAAGGTCGCAATCGGCGTAGTTCATCGCGTGCCCGGTCGAGTAGTCGAGGAGCTGGGAGACCGCCCGGCGGATGCGGTCGAGGCCGTCCGAAAGCACCTGGAGGTAACGCTCCCGCTTCCCTTCCGGCACGGAGCCGGACTTCAGGGCGGAGACGCTGTGCATGGCGCCGGTCAGGGGGCTGTTGATCTCGTGGGCGATCCCCGCGGCGAGGGTGCCCACCGTCGCCATCCTCTCCGTCCTCGCGAGCAGCTCCTGCGTGCTTTCCCGCTCCGCCTTCTCCCGGGCAAGCCGGTCGATCATCATCCGATAGCTTTCCTGAAGGTCGCCGATCTCGTCGCGCCGGCCGGGGAGCGGAACGGGCTCGAGCGTCCCGAGCCGCACGGAATCGAGCGCGCCCACCAGGCGCCGGATCGGCCGCACCATAACCCGCGATGCGGCGAACGCGAGGACGATCATCCCGGCCGCGGCGAGGACCGTGAGGAGCAGGATCTTCTCCCGCAACTGGCGGACGCTCCGCGCGAGGCCGGAGAGGGAGTAGCCGAACCGCAGCGTGCCGAACCTACGGGAGGAGACGTTCAGGGGGGCGGCCACGTCGAACGATCCCCCACGGAACGGGTCGCCGACGGGGGTTACGACGATGTCCGTCGCCGCCAGCGCCTTCATCGACAGCGGATCGTCCATATTCCGGTTGAACTGCGTCAGGTCGCTGTGCGAAAGGACCCTGCCCTCCGGGTCGAGCACCATCGCGTACGGGATGTCGAGGCCCGGGTTCTCGGTCATCCGGGAAACGTACAGGTCGAGGAGGCCCGCTTCCGCCACGGTGCCCGTCTCCTCGTAGAGGAGGATCTGCGTGAAGGGGAGCCGCATAGAGACGGCGAGCGTCTGCGCGATCCTCTCCTCCCTCACCAGAAGGTGCCCCTTCTCCGATTCGAGGAGGAAGTAGTGGAAGGCGACGGCGGTGGCGAGGATGGCGGCCGTGCCGGCGGCCATGAACTTCCCCGCGAGTGAGGGGACGGGGATCCTCACTTTTCGAGGAACGGGTTCGTCCGGTGGCAACGGATTCCGCACCCGGTCGGGATGGAGGCGATCTTCCGGTACAGGAAGTCATAATCCTCGTTGCGGGCCGGGACGAAGCCGTGCCGGAGCTCGGGTCCCCACTGCGCCATAACCGCCTTCCCCCCGGGCCGGCCGGGATCGAGCGACAGGAGCGCCTTCACGATGGCGGTTTCCGCCTCCTTCGGAAGCGTCGGCCCCGCCGTGATCGGGGCGTTCGGCAGATCCTCCGACTCCGCGACGATCCGCAGTCCCTGCGCCTGGTATTTCCAGGCGGCCACGTCCTTGACGGCCCCGGCGTCGTAGATCCCCTTGAGGACGGCCTTTGCGACCTCCTCGTGGTTGTGGAGGTTCGCCAGCTGCTGCAGCCGGTCCGGCGTCACCCCGGCCTCGAAAAGCATGTAGCTCGGGATCAGGCTCCCCGTCGTGGATCGGCGCGCCCCGAAGGCCATCCGCTTCCCCTTCAAATCCCGGATCGTCCGGACGGGGCTGTCCTTCCGGACGATGATGAAACAGCGGTAGGTCGTCCCCCCCTCGGCGTTCCTCGGCTTGACGAGCGCGCGGGCGCCGAACCGGTGGTTCGCGAGGGCGAACGTCGCCCCGCCGAGGTAGGCGATGTCGGTGACCCCTGTCCGGAGATCCTCGATCGTCTCCAGGTAGGTTCTTCCCGGGCGCAGCTCGAAGCGGTAGGGAGTTGTCCGGCCCAGGTAATCCATGAGCGGCTGGTAATATTCATACGTAAGGTGCGGGTTGAAGCGGGGGATCACCCCGAACCGGATGGGATCCCCCTCCTTCGCCCACGCGGCCGGCGCCGCGGCCAGGCAGAGCAGGCAGAAGGCGAATATTCTCGAGGGGCGGAGCAGCATGTCGTTTTTTCCATTTTATACCGCCTGTTCCCCGAAAATGGTATTTTCCATCGGAAGACGGGCATCCCTCCCCCAGGAGGAGAATGGTGACGTTCCGCCGTTTCAGCAAAACGAGGCTCCTCCTGTTCCTGTCCGTCCTCGGGCCCGGGATCATCACGGCTTCCGTCGACAACGACGCGGGCGGGATCGCCACCTACTCGATCGCGGGTGCGCATTTCGGGTACGCGCTGCTCTGGACCCTCGCCCCCATCACGGTCGCGCTGATCGTCGTCCAGGAGATGGTCGCGCGGATGGGCGTCGTCACGGGAAAGACGCTGGCCGACCTCATCCGGGAGAAGTTCGGCGTGCGCCCCACCTTCTTCCTGCTGGTCGCGCTGGTGCTGGCCAACTTGGGCAACACGGTGGCGGAGTTCGCGGGATGGGCGTCGGCGTGGGAGATCTTCGGCGTCAGCAAGTATCTCTCCGTCCCCCTCGGCGCGGTGGCCGTCTGGTTCCTCGTGGTGAAGGGGACCTATCGGGTGGTGGAGAAGGTCTTCCTGGTCGCCTGCGGCGTCTTCCTCACCTATCCCGTCGCGGCGTACCTGGCGTCGCCCGACTGGGGCGCCGTCGGCCGGAGCGTCCTGGTCCCCGCCCCGCGGCTCGACGGGACGTACCTCACGCTCCTCATCGGGATCGTGGGGACGACCATCGCCCCCTGGATGCAGTTCTACATGCAGTCCGCCGTCGTGGAGAAGAACGTCCAGGTGGAGCACTACGGGCTGACCCGGATCGACGTGATCTTCGGCTGCTTCGTCACCGCCGTCGTGGCGCTTTCGATCATCGTGGCGTGCGGCGCGACGCTGTCCGCGCAAGGCACGCGCATCGAGGACGCCAAGGACGCGGCCGTGGCGCTGGCGCCGCTCGCCGGGACGTACGCCTCCTGGCTGTTCGCCTTCGGTCTGGCCAACGCGTCGCTGTTCGCCGCGTCGATCCTGCCGCTGGCCACCGCCTACTGCGTCTGCGAGGGGATGGGGTGGGAGTCGGGCGTCGACAAGGACTTCCGGACCGCGCCGCAGTTCTTCTGGCTGTACACCGGCCTCATCGTCGTCGGGGGGGCGCTGGTCCTTTATCCCCGGGCGCCTCTGATCCTCATCATGTACCTTTCGCAGGTCGTCAACGGGATCCTGCTGCCGTTCGTCCTGATCTTCATGCTGCGGCTCATCAACGACGCGGAGCTGATGGGGGAACACGTCAATTCGAGGGCGTTCAACGGGATCGCCTGGACGACCACGGGCGTCATGATCGTCCTGACGGCCCTTCTGGTCGCCGTGACGGTCTTCCCCGGTCTTCCCGCGCTGGTCGGACTTTAGGCGGGGGTCGTCAGCGGCGGCGCCGTTTCCGGCGGGCGGCGGGCGGGAGCAGCATGTCGACGACGTCGTCGACGGTGACCACCCCGAGAAGGAAGTTCCCCTCGTCCACCACGGGCAGGGCGAGCAGGTTGTACTTGGAGATGATCTCCGCGACCGACTCCTGCCCCATCTCCGGCCGGGCGGTCTTGAGCTTGGTGTGCATCACCTCGGAAAGGGTTTTCTCCGGCTCCTCGATCAGGAGATCCCGCAGGCCGACGACGCCGACGAGCCGTTCGCCCTCCACCACGTAGATGTAGTAGACGTGCTCGATCTCCCGGGCCTCGGTCTTGAACCGCTCGAGGGCTTCCCCCACATTCAGGTTCGGAGGCCAGGCGAGGTACTCGTTCGTCATGAGCCCGCCCGCGGTGTCATCCTCGTGGTGGAGCAGCTCGTGGATCTCCTCCGCCTCCTCCTTCTCC
>JBFLWB010000197.1 GCA_040758155.1 Thermodesulfobacteriota bacterium | reverse complement strand
GTCCTCGAAGTGCGGGTCCGGCGCGTTCCCGTCGAGGAGAATGAAACGCCCGAGGGGGGCGACGCGGGCGGTTCCGTTTGAGCCGGAAGGTGCGGGGGATGCGTCCATGACGAAGGATCGCCTGAAAAAGCTCCTTGCCGCCGTCGCGGTCGGGAGCCTGTCCGTCGAGGACGCGTTCGAGCGGCTGCGCAATCTTCACTACGAGAGCCTGGGGGACGCCCACGTCGACCACCACCGGGCGATCCGCCAGGGGGTCCCCGAGGTGATCTTCGGCGAGGGGAAGACGGCGGAGCAGATCACGGCGATCGCCCGCACGATGCGGCGCGCGGGGACGGGGGTGCTGATCACCCGCCTCACCGAGGAGAAGATCCGGGCGGTCAAGCGGGCGTTCCGCGGCGCCGTGGTCCACGCGAAGGCGCGCTGCGTCGTCCTTCCGCAGGGGAAGAAGGAGGCGCGGGGAAAAGGGACGGTGCTAGTCGTCACGGCGGGGACCTCCGACGTCCCCGTGGCGGAGGAGGCGGCGGTGACGGCGGAATTCCTCGGCAGCGCCGTGGAGCGGCTCTACGACGTCGGCGTGGCGGGGATCCACCGGCTGCTGCTGCAGGAAGAGCTGCTGCGGAAGGCGCGCGTGATCGTCGTCGCGGCGGGGATGGAAGGGGCGCTGGCGTCGGTGGTGGGGGGGCTCACCGACAAGCCGGTCATCGCGGTGCCCACCAGCGTCGGCTACGGCGCAAGCTTCGGCGGGATCGCCGCCCTCCTCGGCATGCTCAACTCCTGCGCCCCCACGGTGGCCGTCGTCAACATCGACAACGGCTTCGGCGCCGGCGTCCTGGCGTCGGTGATCGACCGGCTATGACGATCCTTTATTTCGACTGCTTCTCCGGCATCGCGGGAGACATGACGGCGGCGGCGCTGCTCTCGCTGACCGGCGCGGAGAAGGAGCTGCGGAAGGCGTTGAAGAGGGTGCCCGTCTCCGGCTACCGCCTCGCGGTGGAGCGCGGGAGCTCCTGCGGGATGGCGGGGACGCGCGTGCACGTGAACCTGTCGAAACATGCCGGCCACGGACGCCGCCTGCCGGACATCGTCGCCCTGCTGCGCTCCTCCTCCCTGCCGAAGGAATCGCTCGACCGGGCGGTCCGCTGCTTCGAGCTGCTGGGAGCGGCCGAGGCGAAGGTCCACGGCGCCTCCATCGACAAGATCCATTTCCATGAAGTCGGCGCGGTCGACGCGATCGTGGACATAGCTTCCTGCTGCTTCCTGTTCGGGCTGCTGGACGTCCGCAGCGCCTACAGCTCCTCCCTGCCGGCCGGCTCCGGCGAGGCGTGGTCCTCCCACGGGAAGCTGCCGGTCCCCGCTCCCGCGACGCTCGAGCTGTTGAAAGGGGCCCCGTGGCGCTTCGGCGAGGGGGAAGGGGAGCTGGTGACGCCGACGGGGGCGGCGCTGCTGCGCGCCTTCGACGTTTCGTTCGATCGTCCGCCCGAGATGACGGTGCGCGCAGTCGGCATCGGGCTGGGGCACCGGGAGGTCCCGGGGCGCCCCAACCTGCTGCGGGTCGTCGCGGGGGAGGCCGTCCCGCCGTCCCCCGGCCGCGACCGGGTCTTAGAGATCGAGGCGAACATCGACGACATGAGCCCGCAGCGGTTCGAGCTGCTGATCGAGCGCTCCTTCGCGGCGGGCGCACTCGACGTGGCCGTCCTGCCGGCGACGATGAAGAAGAACCGCCCCGGCTGGGTGCTTCGGATCCTCGCCCCCGAGGAGCGGCTCGAGTTCGTTTCCGCCGCGGTCTTTTCCGTTTCGACGGCGATCGGCCTGCGGTACCACGCGTGCGGGCGGCTGAAGCTCGACCGCGCGGTCAAGGATGTGGATACGCGCTTCGGGCGCGTGCGGGTGAAGGAAGCGACCCTGCCGGACGGCTCGGTCCGCCCCGTCCCGGAATACGAGGACGTGAAGCGGATCGTGCGGACCGGCGCGGCCTCCTTCGACGAGGTGGCGATCGAGGTGGCGAGGAAGTGGCGAAGGTAAAGGTCGAGTACGCCTGCACGGCGTGCGGGACCACCTCCCCGAAGTGGGTCGGGAAGTGCCCGGGGTGCGGGGAGTGGAACACCTTCGTCGAGGAAGTCTCCGCCCCCGCCCCGAAGCAGCGCGCAGGTCTGCCCGATTTTCCCGCCTCGAAGCCGGTCCCGCTCAACGAAGTCTCGGAAACCGCTGCCGTCCGCACCTCCTGCGGCATCGGCGAGTTCGACCGCGTGACGGGAGGCGGGCTGGTGTCCGCCTCGGCGACGCTGCTGGGCGGCGACCCCGGCATCGGGAAATCCACCATCCTCCTGCAGGCCGCGCGCGGATTGGCCCGGCGTGCCGGGACCGTGCTGTACGTCTCCGGCGAGGAGTCGGAAGCGCAGGTGAAGCTGCGCGCCTCCCGTCTCGGCGTCTCGGAAGCCAACATCTACCTGATGTCGGAAACCTCCCTGGAGCGGATCCTCTCCGCCGCCGCCGAGCTCTCCCCTTCCGTGCTGATCGTCGACTCCATCCAGACGGTGTTCTCCTCCGACCTGCCGGGCGCTCCCGGCTCCGTGGGGCAGGTGCGCGAGTGCGCGGCGCGGCTGGTCTTCTTCGGCAAGAAGGCGGGGATCGCCGTCTTCCTGGTGGGGCACGTGACGAAGGAGGGGGCGATCGCGGGGCCCCGGGTCCTCGAGCACATCGTGGACACGGTCCTCTACTTCGAGGGGGAGAAGGGGCACCCGTACCGGATCCTCAAGGCGGTGAAGAACCGCTTCGG
>JBFLWB010000196.1 GCA_040758155.1 Thermodesulfobacteriota bacterium | reverse complement strand
CACGCCCAGGAAGGCCCCCTGCCCGAGGGAGATCTGCCCGGTGAAACCCGTCAGGATGTTGAGCCCCACCGCCCCGATGACGGCGATGGCGACCTGCATCGTGATCCAGAGGTACTCGCCCTTCACAAGGAACGGCCATGCAAGGAGAAAAAGCAGGAACGCGGCCACGCAGAACCTGGTGACCGGCGTCTGGAGGATCTCCATGTCCTTCTCGTAGGAGGTCCGGAAATCGCCGCAATAATGCATGTCAGACCCTCTCGATCTCTTTCGTGCCGAACAGCCCGTACGGCTTGATCATCAGGATGATCACCAGGATCACGTACGGGGCGACTTCCTTCACTCCGCTGAGGTCGAAATAGGTCTTGAAGAAGCCGTCGGACAGGTTCTCGAGCACGCCGATGATGACGCCCCCCAACGCCGCCCCGAGAATGGAATCGAGCCCGCCCAGGATGGTGGCCGGGAAGACCTTGAGCCCGAAGTGGAACAGGGAATTGTTGATGCCGTTGATGTTCCCGATAAGCACCCCTCCGATCCCCGAGACGACGGCGGAGATCACCCAGGAGAGCGCGAAGATGCTCTTGACCGAAATCCCCATCGACTGCGCGACCTGCTGATTGAACGCGGTGGCCCGCATCGCCACGCCCGCCTTCGAGTACTTGAAGAAGACGGAGAAGACGGCCAGCAGGAAGACCGAAAGCACGAAGCACCATACGAATTCGAGCGACACGGGGACCCCCAGGATCGTGATCATCTCCTGCGGGAAAAGCTTCGGCTTGTAGACGAGGATGTCCGTCCCCCAGATCACCGCGACGGCGGACCGGAGCACGAGGGAGAGCCCGATGGTCACCATGATGATCGAGATGATCGGCTCCCCGATCATCGGCCGCAGGATCGCCCGCTCGATGAACAGCGCCAGCGTCAACGAGAAGAGGATCGTCAGCATGAGCGCCCCCCAGAAGGGGATGCCCATCTGCACGAGGAAGGCGTAGCAGACGTATGCCCCCACCATGAGGAACTCCCCCTGGGCGAAGTTGACCACCCGCGTCGCCTTGTAGATGATCACGAAGCCCAGCGCCACGGCCGAATAGATGCTTCCGACGACCAACCCGCTGATCACGAGCTGGAGGAAATACTGAAGGGTCATCTCCTCTCCTTTACAGGTAACGGACGGCGAGCGTCGTCCGTATCCGCGACGTCTTCCCGTCCTGGTACTTGATGACCGCGTCGATCGGGATCTCCCGGTCCCCCGCGTAGATTCCCTCGATCACGTGCCGATACCGCTCCCCGACGAAGCTCCGGCGGACCTTCCGCGTCCGGGTCAGCTCGTCGTCGTCCGCGTCGAGCTCCTTGTAGAGCGGGACGAACCGCTGGATCCGCGTGCTCGCCGGCAGGGTGGCGTTGACCTTGGCGACCTCCTCCGCGAGCAGCTCGAGGACCTCCGGCTTCCCCGCCAGGTCGGTGTACGTCGTGTACGAGATCCTGCGCCCCTCCGCCCACTTCCCGACATTCGGGTAATCGATGCACAGCATCGCGGCCAGGAGGTCCCGCCCGTCGCCCAGGCAGACGCACTCCTTGATGTACGGGGAGAACTTCAGCTTGTTCTCTATGAACTGCGGAGAGAACCGGGTGCCGTCGTTCAGGTGCATCACGTCCTTGACGCGGTCGATGACGATCAGGTGCCCCGCCTCGTTGAAATATCCCGCGTCGCCCGAGTGGAGCCAGCCGTCCGAGAGGGTCTTCGCCGTCTCCTCGTCGTTCTTGTAGTAGCCGAGGAAGACCGAAGGGGACCGCGAAAGGATCTCTCCCGTGTCGGAGATCCGGATCTCGGTCTCCGGGATCGGCTTGCCCACGGAGTCGAAGTCGACGTCCCCCTCCCGGTGGATGCAGGAGATGCCCGAGATCTCCGTCTGCCCGTAGATCTGCTTGAGGTTCACGCCCATGGCGGTGAAGAACCGGAAGACGTCCGGCCCCAGCGCCGCTCCGCCGGTGGAGGCGCTCCGAAGCCGCAGGAGTCCGAGCCGGTCCTTCAGCGCCCGCAGGACCAGCCAGTACGCCAGCTTCTGCCGCGCCTTCAGATGAAGCGGGGGGTCCTGCTTCCGGAACAGCGCGTCCGCGTAGGCGTACCCGACCGGGAGCGCCCAGTGGTACATTTGCCGCTTGAGCCACGATGCGTCCAGCACCTTCACCTGGACGGTGGAGGTCATGTTCTCCCAGATCCGCGGGGGGGAGAACATGACGGTCGGGCCGATCTCCCGGATGTTCTCCTGGACCGTCTCGGGCCGCTCCGGAAAGTTCACCGGAAAACCGGTGAGCAGCGCGCTGGAGAGGCACATCATCTGCTCCCCGATCCACGCCAGCGGCAGGAAGGACACGAATTCGTCGTCCTCGAACTTCGGGTCCACCTCCATCAGGTTCGCCGCCATGCTGAGAAGGTTGCGGAACGTGAGCAACGCGCCCTTCGGGAACCCCGTGGTCCCGGAGGTGTAGCAGATGAACGCCATGTCGTCGATCCGCGTCTTACCGACGTTCCTTTCGTACGTCCCCGGATCCCTCCGCTCGAGGTCATGGCCGGAATTCTGGACCTCCCGGAAATCGAGGAGGTGCGGTTCCTGGTACCCCCGCATCCCCTTGGGGTCGCTGTAGATCACGAAGCGGACCTTCGGGAGCTGCTCCTTCATGTCGAGGATCTTGTCGACCTGCTCCTGGTCCTCGGCGATCACGATGGAGGCGTCGGAGTGGTCGATGATGTAGGCTACTTCCTTGAGCGTCGAATCCTGGTAAAGCCCCAGCGGGACCGCTCCCGCCGCCTGCACCGCCACTTCGGCCCAAACCCACTCGGGGCGGTTGTCCCCGATGATCGCCACCTTGTCCCCGCGGGAGAGCCCCAGGGTCGTCAGCCCCAGGGAGAAATATTTCACCTGCTCGCGGTATTCCTTCCAGGTGAACTCCTGCCAGATGCCGAACTCCTTCTCCCGCATCGCCACCTTCCGGTCCCCGAAGCGCTCGGCGTTGCGCTCGAGAAGGCGGGGAAACGTGCCGTGGGTCTCGAGGAGCCCCCTCATGGCTCGAACGCCCCCAGCCCCTTCAGGAAGCTGTCGTCTTCCCCGATGTAGGCCCGGATGACGTGCGGGTTCCCGGCAACCTCCGCGGGCGCCCCTTCCGCGATCTTCACCCCGAAGTCGAGGACGCTCACCTTGTGGCTGATGTCCATGACGACGCCCAGGTCGTGCTCGATCAGCAGGACCGTCACCCCCCGCTCCTCGTTGATGTCGATGATGAAGCGGGCCATGTCCTCCTTCTCCTCGAGGTTCATCCCCGCCATCGGCTCGTCCAGCAGCAGCAGCTTCGGCTTCAGCGCCAGCGCCCTGCCGAGCTCGACGCGCTTGCGCAGGCCGTACGCGAGCGTGCCCACGGGCTTCTTGCGGATGTTCTCGATCTCCAGGAAATCGATGATCTCCTCGACCTCCCTCCGGTTCGCGATTTCCTCTTTCCGGGCGGGCCCGAGGAAGAATCCCCCGGCGAGCACCCCGCATTCGAGGAACTGGTGGCGCCCCAGCATGAGGTTGTCGAGAACGGTCATATGGTGGAACAAAGCGATGTTTTGAAAGGTGCGGGCGATGCCGAGGCGGGTGATCCGGTCCGGCTTCAGGCCGTTGATGGGGCGCTCCTCGAAGAGGATCGTTCCCCGCTGGGGCCGGTATACGCCGGAGATGCAGTTGAAGACGGAGGTCTTCCCCGCGCCGTTGGGGCCTATGATGGCGTGGATGCTTCCCTTCTCCACGCGGACCGTGACCTCATTGATGGCCTTCACACCGCCGAAGGCAAGGTTGATGTCTTCGATCCTGAGCAGCGGCATGCCTTCTCCCTGAAAAATTTATATATAGTAAAACAACCGGGGTGCATATTTCAAACCAATGTTTGAAGGCGACCGTCGCTCGCCGGAAAGTGCCCGTCCCCGTTGCCATTCCGGGGCGGTTTGGTTAGCATGGAATCATGCGGAAAACGGCGGCCCGCATCATGAAAACGTTGTGGATTCCGGGGATCGCGCTGCTCTTCCTCGGACATCCCGGAAGCGCCCTCGGCGACATCTTCCGATGGGTCGACGGCGAAGGGGTGGTCCATTTCACCGACGATCCTTCGAAGATCCCCTCCAAGCACCGGGTCAAGACGGATAATATCCTGAAATCCCCTCCCGTCTCCGGAAAACCCTCCGTATCGACGATGGGGGCTCCCTCTTCCTCTCCGGTCGGGCCGTCCGCCCCTCCGCCCGCCGAGGTCCCCGACTCTTTCCGGATGCCCGTCCCCCAAAGGGATGAACCGGAAGGCAAGGCGGAGGAGTTGCGCGCCAAGATCGCCGCCAAGGAACAGTTCATCGAGAGGATCGACCGGAAACGCTCCACCACCCTCAATCCGCTGGGAAACCGGTTCGTCTCCCCGGAAGACCAGGAACTCTACAGGAAATATTCGGAGGAGCTTCCGAAGGACCGCGAGCTGCTGCGGGAGATCGCCCCCGCGGGCCCTTGAATTACAGGATCGCGAACTCCGGCGGCGCCGGGCAGACGGCCTCGATCCGTTCCCCGGTGACGGGATGCGGGAAAACCGCGACTTCCGCATGCAGCATCATGCGGACCCTCCCGGGCCCTTCCGGAGGAACCGCCCCGTACCTCCGGTCGCCCACGATCGGGTGACCCGCCGCGGCGAGATGCGCGCGGATCTGGTGCCTCTTCCCCTTCGAGATCGTGGCCCGTACCAGGGTCCTCCCGTTCCCGGACCGTATCGGCTCGACCAGCGTCCACCTCCCCGGATCCGGGTCCTTCCGGCCCCGCAGGACCCGGACGGTCTCTCCCCCTCCGGTTTCCACCTGCCAGTCGATCGAAACGCCGGTCGCCATGTCCCCTTCCACGACGCAGAGATACCTTTTCTCGAGCCGCCCCATTTCCCTGGCATGCCGCAGCGCGTCGAACGCCTGGCGGGTCAGGGCCGCCGGCACCGCGCCGCTCGTCGCGTAGTCCAGGCGCGTAAGGAAGGTCAGCCCGGGCACGGGAGCGATCTCCTCGACGCGCGGATAACGCTTGCGGAGGAGGCCGGCCAGGGTTCCGGCTTCGTTCGGGCGCTGCGGTTCGGTGTGGACGTCGGCCGGCTTGCACAGGACCGCGACGCTCCCGTCCTCGAAAACGACATCCGCGCCCGGAACATCGCAGGGGACCGGCAGCCAGTCCTCGTTTTCCGCGATGGCATCCACGGTCACCGTCTCCCCCTCCCGCACGGAGGCGCCTTTCGCGCACAGCGACCCGCCCACCCGGACCGCCCCCGATTCGAGGGCGTGCCGCACGCTGCGCGAGGGGAGCCCGGGAAACCGGCCCCGGAGGCACCGGTCCAGCCGCATGCCCGACTCTTCCGGGGAAACAACGAATTTCCGGTTTCTCAGCATGGCAGGGAATATACTGGTATCGGGGACATCGATCGGAAAGATCCCGTCAACCCGGACGCCGGAATACCGGAGAAGGGGGTGCCGCCGATGTATAAGAAGATCCTTGTTCCGCTGGACGGCTCCGCCCTGGCGGAGCGGGCCATCTGGCACGCGGGAGAGATCGCCAGGGGGGCCGACGCCGAGATCCTTCTCCTGCAGGCCGTGTACGTTCCCATGCCCGTCGTTCCCGAATCCGCCCTGTTGACGGAAGGAAAGCTCCTCGAGGAAGTGGCGAAGAGCGCCTCGGAGTACCTGGACCGGATCGGCGCGGAGATGCGCGCCGCAGGGCACAGGGTCCGGACGATCATCGACGAGCGCCCTCCCGCCGAGGCCATCCTGCATGTCGCCGAACAGGAACGGGCGGACCTGATCGTGATGAGCACCCACGGGCGGAGCGGGCTGTCGCGCCTGATGTTGGGCAGCATCGCGGAAAATGTCCTCCGCCACACCCATTGCACGATCATGTTCGTGAAGCCGGAACGTCCCGCGGCGGCGGCCGCCAAGGAGGAGTCCCGGTACAACGCCGCATCTTGAGGCGCAGGAAGCCCCCGGGGAACCGCCGGGGGCTTCCGCGCTATTCCTCGATGACGCTTGCCTTCACGATGGTCACGGGTTCCTTCGGGACGTCGTCGTAACCTTTCGTCTTGACGGTATGCACCCGCGAGATCTTCCCCACCACGTCCATCCCATCGATCACCTTGCCGAACACCGCGTAACCGAAATCGTGGGGCGTTTTCCCCCGGTAGTTGAGGAAGTCGTTGTTCACCGTGTTGATGAAGAACTGGTCCGTGGCCGAATCGACGACCGCCGTCCGCGCCATCGCGACGGCGCCGCGCTCGTTCTTCAACCCGTTGTCGGCCTCGTTCCGGATCGGCGGGCGCTTCGATCCCCGCGGCCGCATGTCCTCCGTGAAGCCGCCGCCCTGGATCATGAAGTCGCCGATCACCCGGTGGAAGATCAGCCCGTCGTAATGTCCCTCCCGGACGTAGGCGAGGAAATTCTCCACGGTGACGGGGGCGCTCTCCGGGTAGAGCTCCATCCTGATTTCCCCCATGTTCGTTTCCAAAAGGACCAGGGGCATCGTTTCCTCCCAATGCGTAATCTATTGAGCCATCATAAGGAATTTTCCTTGTTTCCTCCACAATTCCCGCGCCGGTTTTTGACTATAATGAGCCCGATGATCCCGTTTAGGCACAGTTTCCCGCTGCGCTTGGCGGTCGTCCTCGCCGCCCTGCACGCGTTCCCGGATCACGCCGCGGGCGCCGATAAGGTGCTGCTTTCGATCGGCGACGCCGCGCGGATCGCCATCGAGCGGAATCTGGGCCTGAAGGTCGCCTCCCACGACCCGGCGATCGCGGAGACCGGCATCCGGAAGGCCCGGTCCATCTACGACCCGGCGTTTTCCGCGCTGCTCGATCACAGCGGATCGAACCTCCAGACCTTCCCGGGCTCGTCCCTCGTCGACCGTCCCCGGTTCTTCGATTTCGACGCCTCGGTCTCCCGACTGCTGTCCACGGGGGCGACGACCTCGGTCTCCTTCACCAACCAGCTTTTCCGGGACAATCTGGGACTGGTCTCCTCCCGGTTCGCCCGCCCGGCGCTGACCTTGTCCTTCTCGCAGCCGCTCCTGAAAGGGCTGGGGCGGGAGGTCACGGAGGCGGGGATCACGACGGCGGAGGACGCGATGGACACCGCCCTCTCGGAATGGAACCGGCAGGCCATCGAGACGGCCGCCGCCGCGAGGACGAGGTACCTCGACCTCGTTAAGGCACGGGAGAACCTGTCCACCCTGAAAGCGTCGCTCGACCTGGCGCGGCAGATCCACACTGAGAACGAGGGGCGCGTGAAGGCCGGGGTTCTCGCCGCCTATCAGCTCCAGGATTCCCTGCTGGGCGTGCTCCAGCGCCAGGCGGAGCTCCTGGTCGCCGAACGCGCGGCCCGGGACGCCGCCGACCGGCTGCTGGCCGTCTTGAACCTGCCCGCCGGCACGGTCATCGAGGATGCGGGGACCCCTCCGCCGGAGCCGATCGGTCTGCGGGAGGAGGACGCGATGCGGACCGCGATGTCGCGGCGCCCCGGGATCGCGAGCGCGCGCGTCTCAGTCCGGAACACGGAGTTCAACGAGCGCGTCACCCGGAACCTCGCCCTTCCCTCCCTGGCGCTGGAAGGCAGCGCCGGCGTAGTAGGGCTCGGGCGGGATTACGGCGAGGGCTTCGAGGACATGAGCGGAGGCGATTACACCGCATGGTCCGTGGGATTAAGCTTTTCCGTCCCGTTGGGGAACCGCTCCGCCCGGGCGGACCACGCGGCGGCGCGCCTCCGGGCGAGCCAGGCGCGCGTCCAGCTCGCATCCGCCGAGGAAGCCGCGGGCACCGAGGTGCGAACCGCGCTGCGCGCGGTCGATAGCCGCAGGGAAGAGATCGCGGTGACGGAACAGGGCGTTAGGGTCGCGGAAACGCAGGTGGAGCTTTACAGGAAAAGACAGCAGTTGGGGCTCGCCACCACGAAGGAGCTTCTCGAGGTGGAGACCGGGCTGACGAGGGCTCGAGTGTCCTACTCGTCCGCCCGCGCGGATTATCATACCGCTCTCACGGATCTCTGGAGGGCGACGGGCGAGCTGCTCGACCGCACGGGACTGAGGATAGAGGGAAAGGGGCCGGAACCGGCGAAACGGAAAGGTAAGCCATGAAGAAAGTGTGGATCGGGATCGTTCTCGCGGCACTCCTCGCATGCGGATCCTACCTGTATTACAGGAACGGAAACGGGGCGGCAGCCTACCGCATCGCGAAAGTGGAGCGGGGCGACATCGCCGACACGATCACCGCCACGGGCAACATCGCCGCCGTGATCACGGTCTCCGTCGGCAGCCAGATCTCCGGGACGATCAGCGAACTGCTCGCCGATTACAATTCCCGGGTGCGGAAGGGGCAGGTGATCGCCCGGATCGACCCCCGCCTCCTCGAGGCCGCCGTCCTCCAGGCCCGCGGAAACCTCGAAAGCGCCCGTGCCGCTCTCGAGAGGGCGGACGTCGCCGTGACGGACACCGGCAGGACATACCGGAGGAACACGGAGCTGCTCAAGGACGGGTTCGTGTCGCAGGCCGACGTCGACGCGGCCCAGACCGCGTACGAGCAGGCCGTGGCCTCGCGGAAAAGCGCCGAGGCCGCCGTCGTCCAGGCGACGGGATCGCTGAAGGTCGCCGAGACCAACCTCGAATACGCGACGATCCGCTCCCCGGTCGACGGGATCGTCATCTCCCGCGACGTGGATGTGGGGCAGACGGTCGCAGCGAGCTTCCAGACGCCGACCCTGTTCTCCATCGCGCAGGACCTCACTAAGATGCAGATCGACACGAACGTCGACGAGTCCGACATCGGCCGGGCCGCCGTGGGGCAGCCCGTCATCTTCACCGTGGACGCCTGGCCCGAAAGGAGCTTCACCGGGATCGTCGCCCAGGTCCGCAACGCCCCGATCGTCACCCAGAACGTCGTCACCTATAACGTGGTGATCCACGTAGACAACCGCGACCTCCTGCTCAAGCCGGGGATGACAGCGAACGTGACGATCCTCGTGAAGAAATACGAGAACGTATTGAAGGTTCCCAATCCTGCCCTTCGATTCCGCCCCGCGGACAAGGCGGATGGGGGCGGAGGCCGGCCGGCGGCGAGGCGGCAGGACGCGCCGTCGCAGCGGGTCTACCGGATCGGTCCCGACGGCAAACCCGCGGCGGTCCCCGTGAAGACGGGCGTGTCCGACGGCACGTTCACCGCGCTCCTCGAGGGAGATCTCAAGGAAGGCGACGAGTTGATCGTCGACCAGACTTCGAAACGCTCCGCGAGCGCTCCGGGAGGGGGCCCCATGGGGATGAATCCGATGCGGGGCTTCCGGTAAATTGGGCACCGCAACGATCGAACTCCGCGGGGTCGCCAAGACCTACGTCGTCGGAGACGTTTCCGTGGCAGCCCTCAAAGGAGTCGACCTGGCCATCGCCCCGGGCGAAGTCGTCGCGGTGATGGGCCCCTCGGGCTCCGGGAAATCCACCCTGATGCACATCATTGGCTGCCTGGACCGCCCCACGTCCGGGAGCTACCTGCTCGACGGGAGGGAGGTCGGCTCCCTTTCGAGGAACGACCGGGCGGTCCTGCGGAGAGACAGGATCGGCTTCGTCTTCCAGGGATTCAATCTCCTCCCCCGCCTCTCCGCGCGGGAAAACGTCGAGCTGCCGATGGTGTACAACGACACGCCGGGGTCGGTTCGCCGGAAGAAGGCGCTTGAAGCGCTTGCTTCCGTCGGTCTCGAAAGCCGCGCGCACCACCTCCCGAGCCAGCTTTCGGGCGGGCAGCAGCAGCGGGTGGCCATCGCCCGCGCGATCGTCAACGCCCCGGCGCTGCTCCTCGCGGACGAGCCCACGGGGAACCTCGACACGGCCACCAGCGGCGAGATCATGGGGATCTTCCAGCGGCTGAACGACGACTCCGGAATCACGATGGTCCTCGTGACCCACGAAACCGACATCGCCGGCTACGCGCGGCGGGTGATCCGTTTCCGGGACGGGATCCTCGTTGAGGACGCGCCGGTGGCCGACCGCAGGAAACATTCCCCGCAGGAGGGCGCGTAATGAACCTCTACTCCGCCGGGAAGGTCTCCTTCCGCTCCCTGCGCGCCAACAAGTTGCGCTCCGGACTTACGATGCTCGGCATGATCATCGGCGTCTCGGCGGTCATCGTCATGGTCGCCCTGGGCCAGGGGGCGAACGAGCGGATCGCCGCGCAGATCGCCTCCGCGGGATCGAACCTGCTCCTGGTGCTTCCCGGCAGCACGACCTCCGGGGGCTTAAGGGCCGGGTTCGGGAGCACGCCGACCCTCACGATGGCGGACGCCCGGGCCATTGCGAAGGAGATCCCCTCCGTCGCGATGGTTTCCCCCACGTCTCGCACCACAGGCCCGGTGGTCTACGGGAACCAGAACTGGAGCACGATCCTGCAGGGAGGCTCCCCCGAGTTCATCGAGATACGGAACTGGAACACCACTTCCGGCAGGAACTTCACCCGGCAGGAGATGGACGCCTCGGCGAAGGTCTGCCTGCTGGGAGCCACCGTGGCCGAGAACCTGTTCGGCGACGAGGACCCGGTGGGCAAGATCGTCCGGGTGAAGCGGGCCCCCTTCCTCGTGGTCGGCCTGCTGGAGCGGAAGGGGCAGTCTCCGGGCGGCACGGACCAGGACGACACGGTGATCGTTCCCGTCACGACCCTTGTCAAGAAGCTTTCGGGAACCGCCCATCCGGGATCGGTCGGCGCTCTCCTCGTCCAGGCCGTCGACGGGGACCGGCTGAAGGAGGCGGAGCGGGAGGTGGCCTTGCTGCTGCGGCAGCGCCACCGGATCGGGCCGGGGCAGGACGACGACTTCAACGTCCGGAACCTGACGGAGATGGCGTCGCTGGCCGAGACCGCCACAAGGACCATGAGCCTGCTGCTTGGCGGCATCGCCTCCGTTTCCCTGCTCGTCGGGGGGATCGGGATCATGAACATCATGCTGGTCTCGGTGACGGAGCGGACCCGGGAGATCGGCATCCGGATGGCGGTGGGCGCCCGCGAACGCGACATCCTCTCGCAGTTCCTGATCGAGGCGGTGCTGCTGGCGCTCACCGGCGGGGCGATCGGGATCGCCCTCGGGGTGACCGGCTCGCTCCTCATCTCCCGGTTCGCGGGGTGGAACACGCTCGTTTCCCCGGCTTCCGCGGTGGTGGCGTTCGGATTCTCCGCGGCGGTCGGCGTCTTCTTCGGCTTCTACCCCGCCCGGAAGGCCTCCCGGCTCGACCCGATCGAGGCGCTGCGGTACGAATAGCGGCTTGGTGAGAAATGCGGGGTAGCTAGTCTGCCGGGAAGCGCACCGTGATCGCGGTGTTCGCGCCGTTCTTCCCTCCGGACGGCATCTCCGCCCTGACGAGCACCTTCGTCACTCCACCCTTCGGCGGACGGCCGTACGCGGCCTGGAAATCGTCCGCCGGCCTCCGCGCGGAGGAGATCGTCTTTCCCGCCTCTTCCGGCCCCGCCAGAATGAACACGGTCTCCTCCTCCCAAAGGCGGTACATCGAGCCGACCGGGAGACGCGTCCCCCACGCGTAGGTCAACCGGATCCCCGAGGGACGGAAGCCGTTCCGCAACTCCTTGAAGAAGAGGAGGAACCTCCCGGTCCAGCCGAGCTTCAGGCGGTCTCTGCCGTAGACGAGGGTCACCGAGACGGGAAAATCCGCGTTCCCCGGCAGATACTCGTTCCCTCCCGGCCGGACCGGATCGGTGGACATCCGGAGGAGGACGTTGTCGAACGCCGCCGGAACGTCGCGCGAGAAGACCACCCCCGTGCCGGGACGCATCTTGAGCTCCAGGGCGATCCCGTTGTCGGAGTAGCCTGCGCGGATCTCCGGGAGGCCTTCGAGAAGGCCGATGCCCGACCGGCTCCAGCCGTGGCTCGCTTCGTCCTGAGGAAAGGCCGGGGCCGCGAAAAGGATCGCGGCGGCCAGAACGGCGGCGATTCCGGACATCCGTTTTCGATCAGGCATCGTCCCCCCGTTCCTCCACGCGACGCAGGACGCGGTGGCTCGTCCCCGCAAGCCTTTCCTCGAACCGGCCCGCGCATTCCGACGTTCTGTCGAACAGCTCCCCGCGGAACACGACGCGGACGCGGAACTCCCCTTCCGTGAGCGGATACGACCCGATGCCGACGTCGGGAAAGGCTTCCATGCACTCCCGCATGATCCCCGCGAAAGAGGATTCGGGCGCCATGGAGTAAAGGGTGATCCGTGTCTTGCGGGCGCCGGAGACCAGCGGCCGCACCCACGGGAACATCGCCTGGAGGAGCACGGGGATGCCCGGGAAGACGGCCATCCGATGGATGTGGAACCCCGGCGCCCCCGAGAGCGGGTTCGGGATCAGCGTCGCGCCTTCCGGTACGTAAGCCATCAGGATCCGGTACCTCGGGTCTCCTCCGGGGCGCGGCGGCAAGGCGTCCAGCGCTTTCTTCGCCTCCTCGTTCAGGACCAGCGGCACTCCCGCGACCTCCGCGACGGCGTCCCTCGTGATGTCGTCGGGAGTCGGTCCGATCCCGCCGGTGAGGATCAGGAGGTCCGTCTCCTCGAGGTAGGCCTTCAGGTGGCGGACGACGACGGGGATATCGTCCGGGAGGATCGCGCACAGGACGGTTTCCGCGCCCCAGTCGGCCAGCAGGGGAAGCATGTAGGCGAGGTTCGCCTCCCGAACCTCCCCTTTCAGAACTTCGTCCCCCAGGATGACGATGCCGACCCTGATCGCCATGCGCTCCCCCGCCGCCGAATCATCCCATATTACCTGTTCCCATACCGCCGAAGGAGGGGAAAATCATTGACAGCGGCTTCGCCCTCTCGCTAACGTGAGGTACACCCGACAGGAGCTTACACCTTGAAAAAAACCGTCACGTACAAGGATGCCGGAGTCGACATCGACGAGGGGGAGCGCCTCGTATCCCTGATCCGGCCGGCGGTCCGCACGACGCACCGGAAGGAAGTGCTCGGCGGGATCGGCGGGTTCGCCGGCTTCTTCCGATTCCCCGCGCGGAAGTACCGCGATCCCGTGCTCGTCTCGGGGACCGACGGGGCGGGCACCAAGGTCAAGGTGGCCGCGATGGCGGGAAAGTTCGACACCGTCGGGATCGACCTCGTCGCGATGTGCGTGAACGACATCCTCGTCCACGGCGCCGAGCCGCTCTTTTTCCTCGACTACTACGCCACGGGACGGCTCTCCGCCTCGGACGGGGCGCAAGTGGTTTCCGGCGTCGCCGAGGGATGCCGCCAGGCGGGCTGCGCGCTCCTTGGAGGCGAAACCGCGGAGATGCCTTCCGTCTACGCCCCGGGCGAGTTCGACCTGGCCGGGTTCGCCGTGGGCGCGGTGGAGCGGAAGAAGATCGTCACCGGGAAAGCCGTCCGTCCGGGCGACGTCCTCGTGGGGCTCGCCTCCTCCGGGCTGCACAGCAACGGCTACTCCCTGGCGCGCAAGGTCGTCTTCGGGATCCTCGGGAAGCGCATGAACCAGCGGGTCGCCGACTGGGGCGCCACCGTCGCCGAGGAGCTTCTTCGCCCCACGCGGATCTACGTCCGTCCCGTCCTTTCTCTCCTCCGGAAGACGGCCATCCACGGCATGGCGCACATCACGGGCGGCGGCATCACGGGAAACGTGCCCCGCTCCCTCCCTCGCGGGACGGTCGCGCGCGTCGATCTTTCCGCGTGGGAGACGCCCCCGGTCTTCCGGACCCTGTGCGAGGCGGCGGCGCTCCCGGAGGCGGAGAGGTACCGCACGTTCAACATGGGCATCGGAATGGTCCTGATGGTTCGCCCGGCGGACGCCGACCGCGCCGTCGCCCATTTCCGGAAGGCGGGCTTTCCCGCCGCCGCGATCGGGGAAGTGCGGAAAGGACGAGGGGAGCCGAAGGTCGCCCTCGTCGGAGAGCCCCGATGAAGCGGGAGGCGGTCATCGCCGTGCTCGTTTCGGGCAGCGGCTCCAACCTGCAGGCGATCATCGACGCTTCGGAGGCGGGCGGGTTTCCCGGGAAGGTGGGGCTCGTCCTCGGCAACAAGGCCGACGCGTACGGCCTCGTCCGCGCTCGCAGGCACGGAATCCCCACGGAAGTCGTTGACCACCGGGCGTTCGGATGCAGGGAGGATTTCGACGCCCGGATGGTGGAGATCCTCCGCTCCTACGACGTGGATCTGGTGTGCCTTGCGGGATTCATGAGGGTGGTGACGCCGGTCTTCCTCCGGGCGTTCCCTGGAAGGATCCTGAACATCCATCCCGCGCTGCTCCCCTCCTTCCCCGGCACGCACGGACCGGGGCAGGCGCTCCGCTACGGGGTGCGCTTCGCCGGCTGCACCGTGCACTTCCTCGATGAGGGAGTGGATACGGGCCCGATCGTCGTTCAGGCCGTCGTCCCCGTGTACGAGGACGATACCGAAGATTCGCTGGCCGGACGGATCCTTCAAGAGGAGCACCGGATCTACCCGATGGCGATCCGGCTGTTCCTCGAGGGCAGGCTGTCGATCGAGGGCCGGCGCGTGGTCACGCGGGGGACGGAAAAGGTGCCGGAATTCTCCCGGAGGAACCCGGACGCCTGAAGCTCATTCCCAGTGCAGCAGGATCCGGTAGCTCCAGTATTTCCAGCCTTCGATGAAATGCCTCCTCGCCCAGCGCCAGGCGACTCCGGCGGGATCCCCGCCTTCCGCGCGGACGCGGGACACCGACAGCGACACCTCCGGGGGGAGCATCTTGCGGAAGGCGAGGTGCGCACGGGGGACGTGATAATCGGAGGTCACGAGGATCACCGAGGCATACTTCCGCTCCTCCGCGATGGATTTCGCGGAGATGGCGTTTTCGAGGGTGTTCTCCGACCACCCTTCGACGCGGATCCTCGAACGGAAGCCGGGAGGGAGACCGGCGGCATCCGGGAGCAGCCTCTCAGGCTTCGCGTTCCGCCCCGCTCCGAGGATGCACAGCTCCTTCGCGGACCCCGACGACCAGATGCGGTACCCTTCCTGGATCCGTCCCTGCCCGCCGGTGAGCACGAACACCGCGTCGCACGGGATGGAGGGCGGGGGCGGGATCCGCAACGCCAGGAGGTGCGGAACGGCCGGGGGGGCCAGCAGCAGCGCCAGCAGGAGGAGGGGCCGCCGGATGCGGCGCCTCCCCGTACCGCTCCGATCCGGGACTTGTCTTTTCTGCCCGGCCATGATATTAATCTACGGTTCCATTAAAGGAGGTTGCCATGGCGAAGTGCTCGATTTGCGGAAAAGGCCCCAGCTTCGGACACAACGTTTCGCACGCCAACAACAGGACGCGGAAGGTCTGGCGGCCGAACGTCCAGCGCGTGAAGGCGATCCAGGAAGGCACGGTCCGGCACATCAGCGTCTGCACCCAGTGCATCAAGTCGGGAAAGGTCGTCAAGTCGGTCTGACCGCGACGGCGTCGATCTCGACCCTCGCCCCCGCCGGCAGCTTCGAAACCTGCACCGTGACGCGCGCCGGCGGGTCCCCCGCGAAAAAGGACCCGTAGACCTCGTTCATCGACTGGAACTCCCCCATGTCGACCAGGTAGACGGTCGTCTTCACGACCGACCCCAGCCCGGATCCCGCCGCCGAGAGCACCGCTTCCAGGTTCCGCAGCACCCGCTCCGTCTGCTCCCGGATCCCTCCCTCCACGAGCTTTCCCGTCGCCGGATCGAGAGGGATCTGCCCCGAGCAGAAGACGAACCCTCCGGAGATCACCGCCTGGGAATACGGACCGATGGCCGCCGGCGCCTCCGACGTCTTCACCGTTTCCCTGTTCATGGTCACCCCTTTCCTCTCTCCACCGTCTGAACCCCCCGCACCTTCTCGATCGACTTGATGAGGGAAGACAGGTGGGCCGCGTCGTTGACCGATACCTCGAAATTGCAGATGGCCCTTCGGTCGCGCGTCGTCGTGACGGACGCCCGCCGGATGTCCACTTCGCTTGCCGTGATCGTCCGGGAGATATCCGCCAGGAGCCCGGGCTTGTCGTCGCACACCACCCGGATCTTCACGGGGTGGACCGCCTTCGTCCCGGCCTCCCATGTCACCTCGATGGCCCGCGCCGGGTCGACTTCCAGGACCTTGGGGCACTCCCTTGTGTGCACCGTCACCCCGCGCCCCCGGGTGATGAATCCGATGATCGGGTCGCCGGGAACGGGATGGCAGCAGTTTCCGAGGCGGATGAAGATCCCGTCCATCCCCTTGACGACGATGGAGCTGGGCTTCCGGGCGACGACCTTCTTTATAAGGGTGGAGAGCCGGGACTCCTTCCCTCCCCGTTCCTGGAGCTGTTCCGCCGGGACGAGCCGCCGCAGCAGCGGCATGATCGACACCCTGCCGTACCCCAGCAGGCTCAGGTAGTCCTCGGGAGTCTTCAGGCGGTTCTCCTGGAGCACCTCCCCGAACTCCTTTCCCTTCATCACCTTGGCCGGGTTCAGGGAGTATCTCCGGAACTCCTTTTCCAGGATCTGGCGACCGAGGTCCATCGACTGCTCCATCTGTTCCTGGCGGAGCACGGCGCGGATCTTGTTCAGCGCGCGGGAGGTCTTGGCGATCTTCAGCCAGTCCCGGCTCGGCTTGTGGGACGGCTGGGTGATGATCTCGACGACGTCGCCGTTCTTCAGAGTCGTCTTCAGAGGAACCATCCGGCCGTTCACCTTCGCACCCACGCACTTGTTTCCGACCTCGGTGTGGATCGCGTAGGCGAAATCGATCGGGGTCCCCCCCCGCGGCAGCTCCTTCACGTCGCCTCGAGGGGTGAAGACGTAGACCTCCTCGGGGAAGAGCTCCACCTTGACGGTGTTCATGAATTCCCGCGGGTCCTTCATGTCCTGCTGCAGCTCGAGGATCTGCCGCAGCCAAAGGAACATCTGGTCTTCCTTCTCCGCGGTCCGGCGCCCTTCCTTGTATCGCCAGTGGGCCGCCACGCCGTTCTCCGCCAGCGCGTGCATCTCCTCCGTACGGATCTGGATCTCCATCATCTCCGAGTTCGGGCCGAAGACCGTCGTGTGGAGCGACTGGTACAGGTTGGTCTTCGGCATGGCGATGTAGTCCTTGAACCTGCCCGGGACCGGCTTCCACAGGCTGTGCACGATCCCCAGCGCGTTGTAGCACTCCCGAAGCGTCTTCGTGATGATCCGGAACCCGATGAAGTCGTACACGTGGTCGAAGTCGATCGCCTGGCGGTTCATCTTCTGGTAGACGCCGGCGAGGTGCTTCTCCCGTCCCGTGATCGTCGCTTCGATCCCCGCCTCCCCGCACTTCTCCTCCAGCAGGGAGATGACCTTGCGGATGTGCCCCTCGGTGTTCCGCTTCCTCTCCTCCGCCTGGCGGGAAAGCTCCTGGTACTGCTGGGGATGGAGCACCGCGAAGCAGCGGTCCTCCATCTCGGCGCGGACCCGGGACATCCCGAGCCGGGCCGCGATGGGAGCGTAGATCTCGATCGTCTCGCGGGCGATGGAGGCCTGCTTGTCGGCGGAAAGGTGCTGGATCGTGCGGAGGTTGTGCATGCGGTCGGCGAGCTTGACGAGGATGACCCGGAGGTCCTTCCCCATCGCCAGGATCATCTTCCGCAGCGATTCGGCCTTCTGGGCCGCCACGTCGGAGATGACCACGCGGCTGATCTTCGTGACCCCGTCCACGAGGAGCGCGACGGAATCTCCGAAGAGCTCGCGGACCTCCTCGATGCTGGCCACCGTGTCCTCCACCGTATCGTGGAGGAGCCCGGTCGCGACCGTTTCCTCGTCGAGGTTCCAGTCGGCCAGGAGGTAGGCCACGTTCAGGGGGTGGATCAGGTAGGGGTCGCCCGACTTCCGAAGCTGCCCGTGGTGCACCTTCGCGGTGAAGACGTACGCCTTGTGGATGAGATCTACGTTCGCTGCGGGGCGCGTCGCCTGGACCCGTTCGACGATATCGAGGACGCGGAACAAGGCGACCCGCCTTTCCGGAAGCTCTACTTGACCCGGACCTTCCCCTGGGCGACTTCGCGGAGCGCCACCACCGTCGGTTTCTCCTTCCTCGCCGTCGTGTCGATCGTGGCGCCCTGGCCGCCGTAAAGCTGCTTCGCCCGCTTGGCCGCGACCACCGTGAGCTGGAAATGGTTGTCCACCTTGCGAAGGCAATCCTCAACCGTTACTCGAGCCATCCCGCCCCTCTCCTTTTTCCCGGAGGATCCCGTCAACGACGTCCGCCATCCGCTCCCGGCGCAGCCTGCGCGCCCGGACGATGCATTCCACCTGGCGGACCGCCGTTTCCAGGTCTTTGTTCACCACGAGGTAATCGTAACTCTTGAGTTCCGAGATCTCCTGCCGCGCCGCTTCGTAACGGCGCTCCATGTCCTCCCGGCTGTCCCTTGCGCGCCGCTCCAGCCTGTCCCTCAGGGTCCCGCAATCCGGCGGGAGGATCCCGATCAACACCGCTTCCGGGATGGAAGCCTTGACGGAGCGCCCTCCCTGCACGTCTATTTCCAGCACCGCGTCGTCGCCGCCCGAGACAATTGCGTCCACCGCGGCGAAGGAGGTGCCGTAACGGTATCCGTAGACGCGGGCGTGTTCCAAAAACTCCTTGCAATCCACCATTTTATCAAATTCCTGCTCGCTTACGTAGAAATAATCCTTTCCCCCGGACTCTCCTTTCCGTCTCTCCCGCGTCGTATAGGAGACGGAGAGCACGAGCCGTTCGACCCTTGCGAGGAGCGCCCGGCAGATCGTGGTCTTCCCCGAGCCCGAAGGGGCCGATATGACGATGACATCGCCGCGCGGCATGGGCCGTCACTCCACGTTCTGGATCTGTTCGCGGATCTTCTCGAGCTCGTTCTTCGCCTTCACGATCAGCGCCGAGATGCCGGCGTGGGCGGACTTGTTCCCCGCCGTGTTGAGCTCCCGGAAGATCTCCTGGACCAGGAAGTCGAACCGCTTTCCCACCGCCTCCCCCTCCTCCCGGAAGAGCGCGTCCGCCGCTGCGAGATGCGCGTCGAGCCGATCGCACTCCTCGGTGATGTCCAGGCGGTCCACACGGATCGCCGCTTCCTGGTGGAGCCTTGCGGGGTCGATCCCCGCGGTCCCGGAAAGCGAGACGATCCGGTCGTGGAACCGGGCGACGGCCATCTCCCGGTTCGCGGCCGCGAGCGGCCGGACCTCCGCCGCGAGCGCGCAGATCCTCCCGACGGTCTCCCGCAGGACGGACTTGAGCCGCTCTCCCTCCTCGCGCCGCGCCGCCGAGAGCATCGCCAGCGACGCCCGCAACGCACCTTCGGCCTTCGGCCACAGCGCCTCCGCCGGGTCTTCTCCCTCCGGAGCTACGAGGAACAAATCCGGGACGGCGAACAGCTCCCGGAACGTCACTTCGCCTCCGATCCCGAACTCCTCGCGGATCCGGGCGGCCTCGTCGAGGAACGCCCGAAGCAGCTCCCGGTTCACTGATAACCTGGCGCCGGCCCTTCCCGCCTCGCGGACATTCACGTAGATGTCGACCTTGCCGCGCCGGAGGACTTCGCGGGCGATGTTCCGCACCCGCGGCTCCCAGGACAGGTACCGCGCCGGGCAGCGGACATGCAGATCGAGGAACCGGTGATTCACGGACCGGATCTCGACGGTGATGGAGGCGTCCCCGCCGTGCCCGTCCGCGCGGCCGAAGCCGGTCATGCTCATCCAGGACATGGTGCCGATCTTAGCACAACACGCCGGACGCCATATGCTCCCGACGCAGCTCCCGGAGCAGGCGCCGGATCTCGTCGGAGGCGTAGTCAGGGTAGGTCCAGGGCAGCGGCCGGTACTCTCCTTTCCGGAAAACCAGGGTGAGATCCGCGAACACTCCATCCCGCAGGTAAACCCGGTGCGTGAAGTTCTTTCCCGTCGCCAGGATGAAATTCTCGGGGGTGATCAGCCCGGGATCGAGGTTCACCGTGCGCCGGTCCCCGATGGACAGGTCGACCTCGATCCGCTCCAGGGCGATCTTGATGTCGGGAAGGGCGTCTCTCGGCACGGGCTCCTCCGCCCGGAGGAACCGCCGGAAAAGGGGGGAGCCCATTTCGGCGGCGTAATAATCCGTCCGGTCGAACGGGAACGCGGGCCCGGCGGGCCGCACCGCCCCGACCTTCTCCTCGATCCGGCGGATCGCCGCTTCGAGGTCTCTCTCTTCCCGGTAGATGGCGGATATCAGGAGCCGCGCGGAAGCCGGGACGCTTCGGATACTCATCCCCCGTTTTTACCGTAAGCCCGGACGGCGCGGAGCAGCTTCTCCGCGGTGATCGGAGAGGTCCCGACCTCCCCCACGACCACGCTCGCGGCGACGTTCGAAAGCATCGCCGCCTCGCGCAGGGGGGCCCCCACGGCGAGGCACGCGGCCAGCGTCCCGATCACCGTGTCCCCCGCGCCGGTGACGTCGAACACCTGCCGGGCGATCGCGGGGATATGGAAACATGCCTTCTTCCCGCGCTCCACCAGCGTCATCCCGTCCTCGCCCCGTGTGATGAGGACGGCATCCGCCCCGGCTTTCCGGAGCAGTTCCTTTCCCCCTTCCCACACGTCGAGGTCCGAACGCAGCTCCCGCCCACCCAGGGCCGCCTGCGCCTCCATCCTGTTGGGAGTGATGAGATTGCACCCCCGGTAGCAGGCGAAATCGGTCTGCTTCGGATCGACGGCCACGAAGATCCCCTTCGCCCGCGCCGCCCGGGTAGCCTCCCGCACCAGCTCCGCGGTGTGGATCCCCTTCCTGTAGTCCTAGAAAACGACCCCCCGGACCCCGTC